>JALRFI010000014.1 GCA_023253775.1 Crocinitomicaceae bacterium | reverse complement strand
TCTTTCGGACAGTGATTATTGAAACAATCTATACCACTGTTGCGCTTTATGCTGTGCTGTTTGGCGCGCTGATGCTGTCAAAACTGTTAACAATGTCAGGCTTGGCCACAGGTGTTTTGGCGCTGGTTCAATCCACAGGGTTAGAGGGTCTGCCTCTTGTTTTTGCGATCTTGCTAGTGTTTCTGGTATTGGGCTGCGTCATGGACTCTATGGCGATTATTTTGATCTTTCTCAGCAGACAAAAACTGTCCTTCGCTTCATTGTTCCGCTAATCGCTTTCGGAGTGGTTCTTGGCTTGACAGCGGCTGCCGGTTACAAGGTCGATATGTTGTACTGGTATATTGTCTGTGTGATCGTTCAAATCGTTGCGTTTTATTTGACAAAGGATAAGCCTGCACTCACACTGGGTGTATTTGGTGTCCTTGGGGTAATTGCAGTTCTTACCGGATTGATGACCAAAGGAGACATTGCGATCTATGCTTTCTTAAGTGGAGGTTTGGCATGTTCGATCATGTGGCCTTGCATCTTTTCTCTTGCGCTGGGAGGATTAGGTAAGTACCAGCCTCAAGGGGCAGCATTCCTGGTAATGATGATCCTTGGAGGAGCATTGATACCACCTTTACAAGGTAAATTATCTGATGTGATGGGTATTCAGCCTTCGTTTATTGTTGGGGTGATCTGTTTTGCATACCTGGCTTTTTATGCATGGTTCGCAAAAAAGTCTTTAAAAGCGCAGGGGGTAGACTTTGATTAAGTGAAAAGTGGAAAGTGATCTGAAATCAGTCTCTGCTCTAGGTATTGGTCTTTGTTCCTTGTTCCTTGCTCTTTGATCAATCAATTGCACTTATCACACGTTTCATCCTTCTTGAAAAACTGCTTCCAAAGGATGTAACCGATATAGGCAACGGCACCAACCACGCATATGGCAACAAGGATGGCTTGCATCAGCTAAAAATTGTGAATGTGATCCATGCTCCCACGTAAGCAAGGACTCCCATAAATGCTAACTGGAACAATGGCCATTTCCAGCTTTTTGTTTCACGTTTTACGACTGCTAGTGTCGACATGCACTGCATGGCAAACACATAATACACCATAAGACTCAATCCCATGGCAAGAGAGTAGACAGGGGTTCCGTCCCTTCGTTTTTCTTCTCTCAATCGATCGATCAAGCGTTTGTTTTCTTCTCCGTCATCATGAATTGCATAGATGGTTGCGAGTGAGCCTACAAACACCTCTCGGGCAGCGAAGGAGGTAATAAGAGAGATTCCAACCTTCCAGTCATAACCCAATGGCCGAATAACCGGTTCAATTGATTTTCCAAAAACACCAATGTATGAATGCTCCAGCTTTTCAGAGGCAATAAGTTGTTCAGTCTTTTCCTGATCGAGCTGATGAGCAAGGGCGCTTTTTCTTGCCTCAATTTCGGCATTGATCATATTATCGCCTGGCCCATAACTCGCTAATGCCCACAAGATGATCGAAATGGCCATGATCACCTTTCCGGCATCGAAAACAAAGACTTTTACTTTCTCTAAAACGGTAATTCCCACATTTTTCAATTGAGGCGCTTTGTATCCTGGTAATTCAAGTAAAAGAAAGCCTTTTTCTCTCGTTTTGATAAATATTTTCAGGATCCAGGCGACCACCAAAGCTGAGACAAGGCCTAAAGCGTATAATGAGAAAAGTACCAGTCCCTGAAGATTAATAAAACCAAATACTGTTTGGTTCGGAATAACAAGAGCAATCAGCAAAGTATAGACTGGAATTCGTGCACTGCAGCTCATTAATGGAGCCACGAGGATGGTGATCATACGTTCTTTCCAGTCCGTGATCGTTCGCGCTGCCATAACCCCAGGGATTGCACAGGCAACACTCGAGAGAAGTGGCACGGTACTTTTCCCATTCAAACCAAAAGGTCGCATGAGTCGGTCCATGATGAAAACCACTCTCGCCAGGTATCCCGTTTCTTCCAGAATGCTGACAAAGAAAAACAGTAAGGCGATCTGTGGAATGAAGATAATAACTCCACCTATTCCGGGCACAATACCCTGACTGATCAGATCACTGAAGATTCCTTCAGGAATCGATCGGGAGAGAAAAACACTTAACTCCGCAAACCATCCGTCAATGAGGTCCATTGGGTAGGCCGCAAAGGAGTAGATGAACTGAAAGATCACCATTAAAATGGCGGCAAAGATCACGTAACCGAAAACAGGATGAACTAGGATCTTATCGATCTTGTTCATGTCTTTTTTTGGGATTTCCTTGTTTTCTTGGATCTCTTTAATCAATCCGCTAATTTGCTGATAGCGCAATGATGCTTCTTGTTCCTGACACTGAAGATCATCAAGTGAACAGATTTCACTGCCTTTTAAGAACTTATTTTCTGGTCGTCTGTCGGCTGCATTTTCAAGAAGAGAAAGGATTCGTTCTTTCCCGGTTCCCAGTCTGGCATTAATTCCTTCAATTGATGCGCCTGGGAAAGCTTCTTTCAACCTTTCAATGTTGATGTGTTTACCTGCTCTTTGAGCAACATCGTTCATGTTTAATACGAGGATACAGGGCATTCCAAGATCATAAATCTGTGAAAAGAAGAATAGGTTACGTTCCAGATTTGATGCGTCAGCAATGACCATTATCAGATCTGGATAATCCTGACTCGACGAATCGTTTAGTACATCATATACAACTTGTTCGTCTTTGGATCTTGGGTAGAGGCTATATGTACCGGGAAAGTCAATCAGCTTATGCGTCTCAACCCCAATTTTGATGTTTCCAATCTTTTTATCAACGGTTACTCCAGGGAAGTTGCCTACATGCTGCCTTAAGCCGGTTAGCATATTGAACACTGAACTTTTACCGGTATTTGGATTTCCAAGTAAGGCAATCTTCATCTTCAGGAATTAACGAGTTCGTTAGTTGTTTTTACCTGAATTAATGCAGCTTCATCCAATCTTAGGGACAAGACATATCCATTCAATTTGATCGCAATTGGATCTCCGAAAGGTGCTGTGAACAAAACTTCAACTATTCTTCCTTTGATCAATCCCATTTCCATCAGCTGAGGCTTTAGGTCGTTGTGCAGGATCTCCGTGATCTGTGCATGTTGTCCTGGGGCAATATGATCTAGGCTTTCTGTCATTATTTAGAATGAACAAAAATAAGGGAAATGAGTTGATCGTTTATACCCTGTTTAAGGTATTTTCAAGCTCAAGTGTTATTTATTCTTTATAATGATCCTCGCCGTTTGCCGTGTTTTTTGCTCCAGAATTATCTCCTTACCCTCAGTAACACGGTCAATGGTCGCCTGATCATAATGTCTGATCGTTACAAGCTCTAACCCCTCATTGTACTTTACTGCGTAGGTGTCGCTGAACAATTGAAGGATCTTTTCTGGCTCCACCTTGCCATGATCGAGCAAAATAGAAAAACTGAGTGCTGAATTTTGCATCAGATTGATCTTCGCATTTGCATTTGAAAGGCGTGAAAAAATATCACTTAGGTTTTCCTCAACGATAAATGAAAAATCCTTTGTCGTAATCGAAAACAGGATCTGATCCATCTTAAAGATGAAAGAAGGAACCAGATGATCATAATCTGTTGTAGCCTGGATCACAGTACCTTCAGCATTGGGATCGATAAACGACTTTACATAAAGTGGTATATTCTTATTCTGAAGCGGTTTAACAGTTTTCGGGTGAATAACAGAAGCGCCATAATAAGACAGTTCGATCGCTTCTTTAAAAGAGATCTTATCCAGCTTGATGGTATTGTCAAACCATTTTGGATCTGCATTCAACATTCCGGGAACGTCTTTCCAGATAGTTACACTGTCTGAATCACAGCAATAAGCAAATATGGCAGCAGTGTAATCTGATCCCTCTCTACCTAGTGTGGTTGTAAAACCTTCAGGTGTATGTCCGACGAATCCTTGGGTGATGACAATGTCATTTGAATCAAACAGAGGCTTAAATCTACTGGAAATTAACGTTGCTGTTTTATCCCAGTCCACCTTTGCTTCTTGATATTGATTATCTGTTCTAACAAGTGTTCTTGCATCTGCCCAAGCCGCAAGTAGTCCGTTTTCGAACAAATAGGAAGAGACAATGTGTGTTGAAATCACTTCGCCCATCGAAACGATCTGATCGTAAGCAAAGCTGTAATTATCTGGGAATGGCTGATCGATCCTTTTTCTCAAAATTTCAAACTGATCTTCTATTTCATTGAAGATCCTGTAGTGTCTTTCATGAAAAAGTTCACCCATGATGTCCGAATGAAAATTATAGAGGTCGTCGACATGAGCCATGAACATTTTTCGATCGTGGTTTTGATAGGCTTTGACAATGTCTTCGAGTTTATTGGTGGTTTTTCCCATGGCAGAGATCACAACCGTGATCTTTTCACCACTGAACATTTTCAGAATATCTGATACATTGCGGACAGCTCTTGCATCTTTCACTGATGCTCCACCAAACTTAAAAACTTTCATGCGGCAAAATTAGTGCAAAAGAACTATTCGGAAATCGATAACGATGTGAAATAAATGGTTTTAGGTAAGCTTATCTGACAGGAGCCTCATTTCAATTACAGGAGAGATCCTTTCGTAGAGTATTCTGTAGACAGCTTCTACGATGGGCATTTCGACCTGGAATTTTTTATTGATCTCCATTACACATTTCGTCGCGTAATATCCTTCCGCAATCATGTCCATCTCGAGTTGAGCAGTTTTAACAGAATATCCTTTTCCGATCATGAATCCAAATGTTCTGTTTCTCGAGAATTTCGAATATGCAGTAACAAGAAGGTCTCCTAAATATGCACTTGACTTAACATCTCTGTGAATCGGGCTAACCTCGTCGATAAAGTTCTCGATCTCCTGAATCGCATTGCTGATCAATACCGATTGAAAGTTATCACCATATCCTAATCCGGCACAGATCCCTGAAGCGAGAGCGTATACGTTTTTGAGGACCGCCGAAATCTCGGTTCCGAACAGGTCATCTGAAACAGTGGTCTTGATGTATCGACAAGCGAGTAGTTCAGCCATTTCTTCTGCGTGATCTTCTTCGCCACAAGCAATAGTTAGATAAGATAGTCTCTCCATTGCTACTTCTTCAGCATGACAAGGCCCGCAGATGATACCTATGTTGTCATAAGGCGTACCAAACGTCTTATGAATAAAGCGAGCAGGGATCGCATTGTATTCAGGAACAATTCCTTTAACAGCAGAGAAGATGATCTTGTCCTTCAGTATCTCCTTTGGAAAATTCTCAAATATGGAAACAAGGAATGCCGATGGCGTTGCAATGATCACAATATCCGCTGGACGTATGATCTCTTCCAGGTCAGTACTGACGTTTATCTTGTTCAGATCAAATTCTACAGATTGAAGGTAATTGGGATTGTGCCTGTACTTTAAGATGTGAGCAACGGCACCCTCATTGCGCATCCACCAGTTGATCGTGCTGACATTATTACATAGGATCTTTACCAATGCAGTTGCCCAGCTTCCTCCGCCAATGACTGATATCTTCTGATTTGGATTCACCTGCCAAAATTAGAAATTATCCATTAAAAATGAACCTAGAATATTATTTCCAGATAAAGGAAAATGTATCCCAAAAAGAGAAAAAAAACACATGATAAATGATATAAATCCCTTAATATCAACGAAATGAATTTTTTGGTGTAAAAAGTGTCAACGCGTACGCGCCAAATAGATTTATGAAACTTTAAAACTACAAAACACTTTATGAAACCCTCTAACCCCAAACTTTATACGATCCTGTTTTTTATGCTGACAGGCTATCTATCTTTTGCCCAACCGGCAAATGATTTGATCTGTAATGCTGTGACAGTGACATGTGGCAACACCTATTCTGGAACGACGATTGGTGCAACCAACAGTGGAGCTGGTGAATCCTCCTTCTGTGTGTCTTGGAATCAAAATACTCCCGGTGTATGGTACAAGTTCATCGGTAATGGCAATAGTGTTACATTCAGTTTGTGTGGAACTGCACACGATAGTGAGCTCGCTATCTACACAGGAACTTGCACAGCACCATCGTGCTATGCTGCTAATGACGATAATGGCCCAGCTTGTGGAGGTCTATCTTCGAGTATTGCCATTACCACTGTTGTTGGGCAAACGTATTGGGTGAAAGTCTTTTCTTGGACGACGCTCACCCCACAATTTGCGTTCAACTTAGCAGTGTCATGTACCGTTCCAGCGGCAGCACCTGCGAATGATTTGATCTGTAATGCTACCCCAGTATTGTGTAACAGTATAACTGCTGGAACAACAATCAATGCTACCAATTTTGGAGCGGGTGAACTTGGTAGTTGTGGAGCTTACACACAAAACACCCCAGGTGTTTGGTACAGTATTGTTGGTAACGGTGATATCATTACTGCGAGTTTGTGCGGAACCAGTCATGACAGTGAAATAGCTGTGTATACAGGCACATGTACTGCTCCGGTATGTTATGGTTCAAACGATGATAACGGTCCTTCGTGTACTGGTTTGCCTTCAAGTTACGCATGGCCTTCAGTTTCCGGAGTTACCTACTACATAAAGGTTTTCTCTTGGAGTACTTGGTCTCCAACCTTCAATTTCAATCTGAACGTAACATGCGCTACTGCACCGGTTAATGACCTTTGCGGAAATGCAACTCCTGTGACAGTTCCGTACAATAGCGGCTTGCAAACCAATGCAGGATCTAGCGCTGATAATACAATTATTTCTGGAGGTTCTTGTGGTTCATCAAATATGACCGTTTGGTTCGTAGTAGAAGGGACAGGAACGACAATGACTGCCAGCACATGTAATCCGCAAACTAACTTTGACACTGAAATTCATGTATTAACAGGATGTTCTTCAGGAGCAGAGGTGGCATGTAACGATAATTCCTCTAGTGGTTCTTGTTCTTCAGTTTCCTGGTGTTCTGCATTGGGTGTAGACTATTACATTTCTGTAGGATCTGGAGGTAGTGGGAGTGCTCAGGGTAATTTTGAATTGACCATAACAGCGTCTAGTATCGCTGGGGCATTTTTAGACAATTCATATGTATGGAGAGGTCAGACCAACAACTGGTTCACACCGTCGAATTGGGTGGTTGTTGATTCAGTAGATTTGGTAACGACCATTTTTAGCTCTGCAACTGTACCTCCAACGACCAATACAAACGTGTACATAACTCCACTAGGAGGGTGTACAAATGCTTCTCCGTTAATAAACAGCACAACAGATGCGTTTACTAAAAATCTGACGATCCTTCCAAACGCAAAATTAACCATTAATGGGTTCCAATCTGAATTATATATCAGTGGCGATTACTGGAATGATGGCTGGTTGGAGCACCTTTCCGGCTATGTTGTATTCAACGGATCTGTTCTTCAAAATGCTGGAGGTTCAGGCGGTAATTTGGGATACAATCAAGTGTACAACATGAGAACTGAAATGACGGGGCCAGGAATAATATTATCCACTCCTTTCAGTGTTCAAAATCAGTTAGATATGATTTCGGGAAATATTCAAACATTCGATGCTAATCCTTTAGTTTTGGGTGAATTTTGGCAGCCTTGTTATGTGAATTGGGTTTCAGGAAGTGTTATTGGCCCGATTCAAAGGTACTTTGAATATGAGATGGCTGCGAATGGTTATGATGATCCCGGATATACGATTTTTCCTCTGGGAAGCACAGCTGGTACGATCATTAACAGAAATGCCTGGATTAGGTATTCTGCAGGACCTGATGATGGGACTGGCTTTGGCGCGGGAGGATTTCTTAGGGGTGAATATAAATTAATAGATCCATCACTAACCTCATCAGGCACCAATAATTTATCTAATCTTACGGACCCGGGAAATGGGTTAGTGTACTCAGAATTGGCAACAGAGGGGTATTGGGAATTCAGCCCTAACGGATACTCTTATTACTACGGGGATGTAGCACCTGTTGTTGGTGGAATCTATGACTTTGACGTGCGCGCAAATGAATTCTTCAGTGTTCCTGATTATCTGCAGGCAAGAATTGTAAAATCCCCTGATCCACATGTTCAATGGGAATGGGATGGTTCACATGCCGGAATTATCGGTACAGATCCTGATTTTACAGTGTCGAGAACCGGTTTGTCGGATTGGAGCTACTTTGCAATTGCATATCCTCAAACACCATTGAATGTTAGTTTCGGTGGTGCGAATGTTAAATGTGAGAATTCCAGAGTAAAACTTGACTGGCACACCATGAGTGAAACGAACTCGAGTCATTTCTTAATTGAGACATCATTGGATGGTTTAAATTATGTGGAAGCAAAAATTGTTCAGGCCGCAGGCAATGCATCCATTAGAAATGACTATCAGCTCAGCTTTGATGAAAAAGATGCATTTGAATACATACGGATTACTGAGGTCGATCTGGATGGTCAAACCTACATGCTGGCAGTTTTACCGGTAAATTGTTCAAATGATGTTAATATCTATACCGCGCCAAACCCAAGCTCGAATGATTTTTCATTATACATTAGCGGTAACCACTTAATTGGGGATTTGAGCGTTCAAATCTCTGATGCTCAGGGAAAAATTGTACACCAGAGATTCATTTCGCGTGAAAAAGGAACATCCGTGATTGAATTCAAAGATATCGACCTAGAGTCAGGAATTTACTACGTAAGAGTGTCCGACGGGACAAGTTCTGAAATAGTAAAGCATAGTTTTCGTTAAAACTATTTGGTCTGAGGAAGGCTGCCTGCAAAGGCAGCCTTTCGTTTTTTACAGCCATTTCGCACATGTTTGTTTTAAGGTAACAGCTAACCTTAAATAAATGATTATAGTTCTGTTATTGAGCGGATCAAAATTTCCTAAAACGGGAAAAATAATATCATATTGAGAAACCTTAACCGAAAAAGATTATCAACAATCCATTGTTAATAGCTTGAAAATAGGGGTGTTCAGCGTTTTGGCACAAATTGGAATGACAATTGGTTCGAGCGCATCAAACTAAATTAGTACTTATGAAAAGAACGACTATGCTATTGGGAGTGTTCTTACTGAGCATTCCTGTATTCTACGGTCAAGAGGTTCCTAAGTTCAGTTCCGAGGCTGAAAAAGCCGCTTGGATCCAGACCCATCCAAAGGAATATGAGCAAATCTCCGGGACAAACGTAGAGGCCCCTCAGTTTACGACTGAGAAAGAAAAAGAGGCCTGGATCAAGGCAAACCCAGAGCAATATCAATCAATGGGAGGAGAGATCAAATCATCTCCAATTCCTGAGTTTAAGTCAAAGGAAGAAAAAGATCGATATTTTGAAAATCAAAGTAGAGCAGAAAAAGACGCTCATAGAAAAGCTATGCTAGAAAGTATGGAAATTCAAGAAAGGTTAAGTTTTATGACTCCAGAGGAGAAAGCTCAATGGATTGAAGAGCACCCTGAAGAGTATAGAGCTTTAACTAATGAATCCATACAAGAAACAGAAGCTTTAACTCCAGAGGAAAGGTATATAAAGTATAATTCTAAAAACTAATAGCGATGAAAAAGATGATTAATTTCAAAGGACTCGCACTAGTTTTTGCGACCTTTTTTAGTGTAGCTTCGGTAAATGCACAGTGTCCGAATAACAATGCAAATTACGGCACTATCTCAAGCATAGCTCCTGGCGCTACAGCGACAGTTTATTGTATGTATGGTGGTGAACGAGCAACAGTAGCGGTGGTTTCAGGTTCAACTTATACTTTTTCTACTTGTGGAGGAACTTGGGACTCTCAGTTATCTATCTACAATGCTTCTACAGGTGTTTTTGTAGCCTACAATGATGATTTTTGTGGAATGCAATCTCAGGTTACTTGGACTGCCACTTTTACAGGAAATGTATATGTAAACTTGGATCGTTACTATTGTAGCAACCAAAACACGTGCATGAACCTAAATGTTACAAGATCAGGTGCTCCTGCGGTGAATCCATGTAGTTCTGTGACTGCCCTAACGTGCGGTACAGCTTCAAGTTTCTCTTTGGCTTCTGGTAACGGGGCTTGGAATCCGGGTGGACCATGGGGTACTCCAGGAAACGAAAAAGTGTTTTCATACACCCCAACTGCTTCTGGTTCTTATGACATTACTGTAACCAACAACAACTATTATGTAGATTTATTCTATAAATCTGGATCTTGTGGTTCAACTGGTTGGACATATGTAGACGATATATATACTTCTGCAACAAATACGATTAATTTAACTGCTGGGGTTACGTATTATTTCCTATTGGATGATGAAAACACAACTGCATCATCAGGAACAATAACTATTTCTTGTCCCGCTCCCCCAGCACCCAACCCATGTCAATCCCCAACTGCTTTGACTTGCGGTACGTCTTCGAACTTTTCATTAGCTAGTGGCTCAGGTCAATGGTCAAATGGACCTTGGGGTACTCCAGGTAAGGAGCAAGTGTTCACATTCACGCCTGCTACTTCTGGTTCATATGATGTTGCTGTAACAAACAACAACTATTATGTAGATTTATTCTACGGAATATCTTGTGGGCCATCTGGTTGGACTTATGTAAACGATATTTATAGTTCTGAAATAAATTCAGTAAGTTTAACTGCTGGGGTTACGTATTATTTCTTGTTGGATGATGAAAACACAACTGCATCTTCAGGAACAATTACTATTTCCCAGGCTTTGGCTGCACCAGTTGTTTCAGGAACAGCAAACATCTGTTCTACAGGATCTTACAGCACACAGTATACAATTGCTCCTGTTGCAGGTGCAACTAGCTACACTTGGTCGGTGACTACAGGTGTAGGAATGCTTCTTCAGCAAGGTGGTGCTGGAGGAACTTGGACTGGAACAGGGTCTGCTGCATTGGCAAGAACAATTATTTTCAATGGTTCTTTCCAGTCGGGAATATTAACTGTAACGGCTAACGGTTCATGTGGTTCTACTACAACAAACTACCCTATTCAGAGAACAAATGGAGGTGATTTCCTTATCGATGCAGTGCCTTACACAAACAGTTCAACTACTGTTGGTGCAGTAAACAACTTTGAGTTTGTTTCAGGTTTTTCTGCGAAAACATCTGAAGAGCATGCATACTCATGGACACCAGATTGTTCTGGATTATACACTGTTTCACTTTGTGGATCATCGTATGATACATACCTACAAGTAGTTTCGGATATTTGTGGTGGTTCTCCATCAGTATTGGCATTCAATGATGATGCATGTGGTCTTTCTTCACAGTTAACATACAACTTCACTGCAGGTACT
Organism: Crocinitomicaceae bacterium; assembly: GCA_023253775.1. Taxonomy (GTDB): domain Bacteria; phylum Bacteroidota; class Bacteroidia; order Flavobacteriales_D; family Crocinitomicaceae; genus M0103. The sequence continues at coordinate 5,221 of JALRFI010000014.1, read as the reverse complement.
ACATACTATATTTTAGTTGAAGGTTTCTCTTCTTCAAGTGCTGGAGCTTACACATTGAACGTAACTCCAAATGCGGGTGGAAATGCTTCTATTGCAGGTACAACTTCAATTTGCGGTCCTGGAGCAACAACTGCAACGTATACAGTAAGTGGTGCTGATGCAGGAACAACATACTCTTGGTCATTGCCAGCTGGAATGACAGCAAATGGAGCAACGAATGGAGCTTCAATCAACGTGAATGTTGATGCTTCATTCAACAGTGGATCAGTAACTGCGAATTTAACTTCTGCATGTGGTTCTACTTCTTCATTGTCTATCAGTGTTGCAAGATCTGTTGAAGATGCAGCTTATTCTAATGAGTTTTCTCATTCAGGAAACACGACTGGTGCAAGTAACTCTTCATCATTAAGAGCATCTGTTGACAACATCATCAAGTGGGATGTAACTTGTCATGGTACTTATACGCTTTCATTGTGTGGTTCAGGTTATGATACGTACATGTATCTTACTGACGGACTTCCATGTAACGGAGGTTCTGTGATTGCATTGAACGATGACTACTGTAATTTTCAGTCTCAATTGACAGCGGTGGTTCCAGTAGGAACATACTACATCATTGTTGAAGGTTGGTCTTCAACAGGAGCTGGAGCTTACACATTGAATGTTACTGGAGATAACTTATCTGCATCTTTCTCAAATTCTGATTACAACGGATACGGAGTATCTTGTTTCGGAAGCACGGATGGTTCAATTAACATTTCGGCTACAGGAGGATCAGGAATTGAGTATTCAATCGATGGAGGTGCTACATGGCAGTCTTCAGGTGCTTACTCTGGTCTAGCTCCAGGATCTTATGATGCAATGGTACGTCAGTGTCTTGGTGACGAAGTAAGCCAGACTATCGTTCTAGTTGAGCCTACGAAGGTAAATATCTCTGCATCGAATACTGAGATCCTTTGTAACGGTGATCTTTCAACTGTATCGGTTTCAACTTGGGGTGGTGCTGCACCATACTCAACTGACGATGCTGGAACTTATTCAGTTCCTGCAGGAGACTATACTTACAACGTAGTAGATGCTAACGGATGTTCAGCTTCAACTTCATTGTCTATCTCTGAGCCTACTCCATTGACAATCAATGCAGGTGGTGATGAAACGACGTTCTACGGATACGGACCAATGCAGTGTGCTACACTTAGTGCTACAGCAGATGGTGGAACTCCAGGATACTCGTATTCTTGGAATGCTGGAGCTGGTCAGGAAGTAACTGTTTGTCCTGAGAATAGCGGTTCTTACACGGCTACAGTAACAGATGCTAACGGTTGTACTGCATCTGATGATCTATGGATCTGTGTTGTTAATGTACAATGTGAGAATGGTAACAGTGGTAACTACGGAGTAGAAATGTGTCAGACACCTCCAGGAAACCCTAACAACGCACATACAATCTGTATCGCACCGTCTGCAGTTCCTGCACACCTTGCAATCGGATGTGTATTGGGTGCTTGTGGAGAACTAGAGAATGCTTGTTCAGGAGTAGTTGAAGTAGGTCAGGCTACAAATGCAGCGAAGAATGCTGGGTTGAGTACTGTACTTGCGCTTACAGCTTATCCTAATCCAGCGGCTGGAATGACTACAATTTCTGTTACTCCTGCTGACAAAGGTAATTACGAGATCAGTATGATCGATATGACCGGAAGAACAGTTTCTACTGTATACAACGGATTCATTTCTGATTTCGAAAACCTTACATTCGATGTTGATATGTCTGAATTGTCTACTGGTGTTTACTCAGTGAACGTAGTAGGTGATAATGGAATTATTGAAAACATAAGAATTGTTAAGCAATAAGATTATCTAAACTAATATTAAGGGGGCTTCGGCCCCCTTTTTTTATGTAAGATGTTTTGAGTGAAAAAATAGAAAACCGTACACGAACTTTAATTAAATTTCCAGAAATTCTATAATTGAAATAATTGCAAGTTGTCAATCAAGATTAGGTTTTGTACATTCACTGAAAAATATTGGAAGTTAAATGGTATTTTAACTTGTTGTTATTAAGTAATGATTATTGTATGAAGCAAGTTATACAAGTTTTTGTCTTCTGTTTATCTTCTGCAGGAATATTTGCGCAATTAATTTCTCAGAATTCATATGCTGTTAAGGCATACTATTCACCGGAATTAGCTACTGAATTTCCCGAAGAAAAATCTAAACCGATTGCTGAAGAAAAGGCTCCAGGTTCAATCATCTTTTCAGCTAACTTTTCGAATTCATTGGGTTCTTGGACAACTTCAGGTCCTGATGCTGCTATCTGGCAACATGATGACGACGGACCATCAGGGCCATTCTCTAACGGAGTTCTCGAGATCATTAATTCTCAAAGTGTTAATAATGGATTTGCGATCTTTGATGCGGACCTGGCCAATAACGGAAGTATGATCAATCGAAGTGGAAATCTCATTTCTCCATTGATCAATTTAAGTAATATCAATTATGCATACATTCAATTTGCGCATAAGTACAGGTTCTGTTGTGATGATGCTTTCATTCCTAAGGTGGAAGTTACGACCAATGATTTTTTAACGTTTGCCTCATTTGATGCAAGTATTCCTGGTGTTGAACCAAATATGATCTCAGAGACTTATTTTTCCAAAATCAACATTGCCTCCTTTCTTGATACAGCATCAAATAAACAGAATTTTAGATTAAGATTTAATTGGAATGGATCCAATGGTGGTTCGCATTATTACTGGCAGATCGATGATGTAAAAGTTCGTGAAGCATATTCTTATGACTTATCAATTACTGACGCTGGCTTTTATACAGGGCAATTGGAAATCCCTTACTTTTTTATTCCAAAAAGTCAGTATTCTCCTCTCGTTCTTAAAGCAACCATTACAAATGATGGTGGTATGCCAGCTGAAAATGCCTTTTTAAAAGTCACCTTAGATCAAGGTGGAGGATCTATCAATTCGGCGACCTCGAATATCGATCAGTACCAGTCACAAAATGTTTTGACGGATCTTTTTAGTTATAATAACGATACCCTTGTGTATACAATTAATTATGAAGTACAGCAAGATTCATTAGAAGAACTTATTGTCGACAATACCTTTTCCGAACTTTTGTATGTTACCAAAACACTTTTCAGCGCCGATAACAATGCTCCTTCAGGATATATAGCAAATTTATCCAATCAACCTGGCCAGCCTTTTAAAGTGGGTAACGTTATGGAGATACTAAACAATGATATCATAGATTCAATGTTCATTTATGTTACAGCTACATCAACAAATATTGGGGAGATAATTCATGGTGAATTATTTAAAAAAGTCAACGGAACATGGTTCCCAATTGGCAGCACCCTGCCAAGGCAGATAGGATTTAATGATAATGGGGGCAGTATCGGGCTTAAATTTCCGATTCCGATTCTTGTTGCCCAAGGTGATACCATACTTGTCGCGGCATGTCACACTGGAGGATCTCCTGATGTTAGGTTTAGGGTATGTCAGCGAGTAGAGAATGGTTTCGTTCAAGGATTTGATGCAAATGGGAATAATTTCGTTTTAGCAAACCCGAAAGCATTAATGGTTAGATTGAACATGGGTTACCTGGTTTCAATAACGGAAAAAGACAAATCACTTATGACAGTTTCCCCTAACCCTACCACTAATGAATTTACTTTAACTATTCCAAGTGAAAGCTGTCAGGATTGTAAAATTAACTTGACTGACGGAGCCGGAAGGGTTATTAAATCAGGTATTGAGCCTGAATCTTTTGGAGCAGATGATTTAACTTGCGACATTGATTTGAGTGATGCGAAGGCTGGAACGTACTTCGTTATCCTGCAACAAAATGGAAGCGCTCTTGAGACAATTAGAGTTGTAAAACAATAACCTCACATAAAGATTGATAAAAAAGGGCAGCGCCCCTTTTTAGTTTTATCATTCACTACTTGGTAAATCTATAGTAAAGGTTGTGCCTGATTCTGTCGATTCATAACTAATTGAACCACGGTGGATTTCAATGATCTGTTTAACCATTGCTAGTCCAAGTCCTGTTCCGTTGCCTTTGGTTGTAAAATATGGAACGAAGATCTTACTTTTAAGATCGTCTGGAATACCATTGCCATTGTCTGAGATCTCGATATTGATCCGGGAACCTGATCTTTCTACTTTTAAATTGATCTTCGCACTTTTTTCATCATCAACCGCTTGAAGACCGTTCTTGATCAGATTATTGAATACTCGTATCATTTGATCTTTATCAGCTCTGATCATAGGTTTTTCAACTGCGCATTCAAGGCTAATGGAAACATTGTCTTCAGTTGAAAACATTTCCATTACATTCTCTAGAACTGCCTTTAGATTCACCTCCGATTCATGGGGAACAGGCATTTTGGCAAAATTGGAAAATTCATTGGCAATCTTGGTTAAAGCGTCGATCTGTTCGATCAATGACTGACTTACTTTTTCCAATTTTTTATAAGATTCAGGATTCTCTGGATCGTATACCCTCATTAATTGTTGTACACTTAACTTCATAGGTGTCAGTGGATTTTTGATCTCGTGAGCAACCTGTTTAGCCATTTCTCTCCAAGCACTTTCTCGTTCGCTTTTGGCAAGCTCCTGAGCAGCCAGTTCGAGTTCTTCAAGCTTTGAATTATACGCTTTAACCAATGCACCGATTTCGTCGTCTCGCTGGTAATTGATCTGCTGATTGGTTTTATCAAATCTAACTCCTGCAAAGCTTTCCTGTATCAAACGAAGAGGTGCCGTTACCCAATTGGAAACAAAAATGGATATCACAACTGAAATGGCTAACAATAGAACAAATACATTTATGATTGACACAAGGAAACGTTGGATCTGATCTTCAAAACCTTTCTGCTGCCCGAAGTGCTGAAGGTTTAAATAGCCGAGCATGCTATTTTCATTATTCAGAAAAGGCTGATAGGCGGACGAGTACTTTAAATTACCAATATTTTCCTGGTGAATAAACTCACTCTTTGATCGCTCTTTCAGGGCAAAATATGCCTCTGGATTGATCTGTTCGCTCAATAAACCATAGTTGTATAATTTCGGACGGGATGAAGCCAATAAGACACCTTGTTGATTATAGATATTGATATCCGTGACGAAGACTTTAGAAAATTTCTTCAATAAAAAATTCAGATAGCTTCCGTCTTTTGCGAGATCAAGCTCTTTCTTTGAACCGA
>JALRFI010000119.1 GCA_023253775.1 Crocinitomicaceae bacterium | reverse complement strand
ATCAGATCGTTCCTTCAGCCCCAATGGTTGTCAAGAATGATCCAACATTAATGTTTACCAATGCCGGAATGAATCAATTCAAGGATTATTTCCTTGGAAACAGTGTTCCGAATAATAGAAGAATTGCAAATACTCAGAAATGTCTGCGTGTTTCAGGAAAGCATAATGACCTTGAAGAAGTTGGTGTAGATACCTACCACCATACCATGTTCGAAATGCTTGGAAACTGGTCATTCGGAGATTATTTCAAAGAAGAAGCAATCACATGGGCATGGGAATTGTTGACGGAAGTCTACAAAATTCCTAAAGACAGACTTTATGTCACTGTGTTCGAAGGTGATGAAAAAGACGGTGTACCTAGAGATGAAGAAAGTTATGAGATCTGGAAAAGACTCATTAATAAAGACCGAATTATTCTGGCATCGAAAAAGGATAACTTCTGGGAGATGGGAGATACAGGGCCATGCGGTCCATGTACTGAAATCCATGTGGATCTGCGTTCAAAGGAAGAAAGAGCAATTATTGATGGTAGGGACCTTGTCAATTTTGATCACCCTCAGGTAATTGAGATCTGGAATAACGTATTCATGCAATTCAACCGAAAGGCGGACGGTTCACTTGAACCACTTCCGGAGCGACATGTGGATACAGGTATGGGTCTTGAGCGTCTTGCAATGGCTCTTCAGGGCAAAATATCCAATTACGATACTGACCTTTTCCAAACGTTGATCAAGCATGTTGAAAATGTTTCGGGAGTCCGATACGGTGAGAGGGAAGAAACTGATATTGCACTTCGCGTAATTGCGGACCACGTGAGAGCAATTGCTTTCTCAATAGCCGATGGACAGCTACCTTCAAATACTGGTGCTGGATATGTTATTCGAAGAATCCTTCGAAGAGCTGTTCGTTATGGATATCAGACCTTAGGTTTAAAAGAGCCATTCCTTTGTGATCTATCGGTTGTTTTGGGAGAAGTAATGGGCGAACCATTCAATGAATTGATCTCACAGAAAGAATTGATCCAGAAAGTAATTCGAGAAGAGGAGATCAGTTTCTTCAGAACGCTTGAACAAGGAATTAAGAGAATCGAAACTATCATTAAAAATACGAAAGATAATGATGGAACCATCATCGATGGAATATCGGTTTTTGAGTTGTACGATACTTATGGATTCCCTGTCGATCTTACCTCTCTGATCGCAAGAGAAAATGACCTTAGTATTGATGAAGCGGAATTCAATGCTGAATTGCAAAAACAAAAAGATAGATCTCGCGCGGCCACAGCAATCGAAACCGATGACTGGGTTGTATTGATCGATGACAATGTAGAAGAGTTCGTAGGGTATGATAATCTTTCAGTCAATGTAAAGATCGTTAAGTATCGCAAAGTGACTCAGAAGCAAAAGTCTTTCTATCAGCTTGTATTCAATATGACTCCATTCTATCCGGAAGGAGGTGGTCAAGTTGGAGATAAAGGATTTATTGAAGCTCAGGGTGAACGAATTACTATTTTCGATACAAAACGGGAAAATAATCTGATCGTTCATCTCTCTGAGAAATTACCATCTGATGTTCATGTTCATTTTAAAGCAGTGGTTGATCAGGAAAAAAGAAATGCTTCGGCATGTAACCACTCAGCGACGCACTTGTTGCATTATGCATTAAGAACAGTACTTGGAACTCACGTCGAACAGAAAGGATCTTTAGTGAATCCAGACTATCTGCGTTTTGACTTCTCGCACTTCTCAAAAGTTACCGACGAAGAGTTGGAAGAGATCCAACGAATAATTGGCGAAGGAATTCGTTCCAATTTTGAATTAGAAGAGCATCGAAATACGCCAATGGAAAAAGCTCAAAAGATGGGCGCCATGGCATTGTTCGGCGAGAAATATGGCGACACAGTCCGCGTGATCAAATTTGGAAATTCCGTTGAGCTATGTGGAGGAACGCATGTCCCTTCCACAGGGAAAATTGGTTTGTTCAAGATCACTTCAGAATCTGCAGTGGCCGCCGGAATCAGAAGAATAGAAGCAATTACAGGAGCTGCCGCAGAAAAATACTTCAGAGATAAAGCAGATACACTGGATAAGGTTGCTCTTGTCCTTAAAAATCCAAAAGATCTGGTTAAGACTGTGGAAGACCTTCAATCTCGCACTTTGCTTTTGCAAAAAGAGATCGAGCAACTTCAAAAGGAAAAAGCGGGTAACGTTAAACAGGATCTGAAAGCAAAGATCTTGAACAATGGTGGAATTCAGGTGTTGGCAGAAGTTATCGATCTGGATAGCGGTTCCATTAAAGACATTCTTTTCCAGCTTAAAGGTGAAATAGAGCCTTTCTTTGGTGTGATCGGCGGAAAGGACGGAGATAAATGTTCATTGAGTATTATCGCCTCTGATTCACTTGTTAAAGACAAAGGTATACATGCTGGTAATCTTGTTCGCGAGGCAGCTAAACTGATTCAAGGTGGCGGGGGTGGTCAACCATTCTTTGCTACTGCCGGAGGGAAAGATGCTACCGGTCTTAAAGCAGCTGTAGCAGAAGTGCGCAAGCAAACTGGAATCTGATGAACGAAAAGCGAACAGCACTGCTCATCACCTATTACTGGCCACCGGCTGGGGGTGCAGGAGTACATCGCTGGCTTCGTTTTAGTCAATACTTTAAAGGAAATGGATGGGATCTGCATATCTATTGTCCGGATAATGGGGCATGGCCAACTTTGGACCCTTCATTGGAAGATCAGGTTGCAGAAGAACTCACGATCGTCAGAAGACCGATTTTTGAACCGCACAGATATCTTGGAAAGAAAAACAATCCAAATGTAGGTGCCGGGTTGACAAAAAAAGGTAAAAGCAGTCTTTTTCAATCTTTTGTGATCTGGACAAGGGGTAACCTATTTATTCCTGATGCCCGCGCGTTCTGGATAAATCCAAGTGTGCGCTTTCTTAAAAAATACTTGAAGGAACATCCTGAAATAGATACGATCATTTCAACCGGTCCTCCACACACGTGTCACATGATCGGTCTTGGTTTAAAAAAGCATCGCAAAAATTTAAAATGGATCACAGATTTTCGTGACCCTTGGACCGAGATTGATTTTTATCAGGATCTTCTTTCTGGTAAATGGGCTGACAATCGACATAAAAAAATGGAAAAGGAAGTGCTTGGCACTGCAGATCGAGTGATCACTATTTCCGAACATTGTGCCGAGGGACTGAGAAGGATTTCAGGTAGAAATGTAGAGGTTGTTACAAATGGATTCAATTTCCCAGACTTCGATGCAAAAAAGGTCCAGCTTGACGACAATTTTACAATCGCACATTTCGGGTCGATGCCACATGCTAGAAATCCTGAAACACTATGGGACGCGCTTGCAATTCTGGTAGAAAAAAGTGAAGCTTTCAAAGAGCAACTTTCCATCAAATTGGTTGGTCCAGTCGATCACAGTATTTTTGAATCGATCAAATCGAAAGGACTTGATCTTTTTGTGAATCATGTTCCAACAGTGAGTCATGCTGAGAGCCTTCAACAACAGCGCTCTGCGCAGATTCTTTTACTAATTGCCAATCGAGCCGGTAATGTAAAAGGAATACTTACCGGAAAAGTATTTGAATACCTTGGAGCTAAGCGACCTATTCTTGCTTTTGGCGAGGACGACAGTGATCTTCAGCACATGATCGAATCCACAGAGGCCGGTGCATTTATTGTTCACGATGATGTCGATTCAACGCTAAGAATTATCGAAAAATGGTTTAAGGCGTATCTGGAAGGTCAGTTATTTCATGAGCCAAAAAATCTAGAAAAGTACAGTTCTAAAGAGCTTGCAAAACAATTCATAGAATATCTGTATTGAATTTGAACCGATCACATTGCTTGTTGTAATTCAAGCAAAACTGATCCGATGAAAAATCATTTTCTATTCATTTTTCTAATTCTTTTCACCTCCATCTCCATTGCCAAAGAGCGTGAATCATTTTTGCCATATAAGGTATTGACTTGTGAACCAAATCAAGAATTGACGGAGAATGAAACCGAATTCTTCTTCTATTCCCCACACTTGGAATCAGTATATTTTGGGATGGAAGTCAGCTATTCTGTCGATGATCGGATCGGAACCACTCGAATTGATAAACAAGGTGCTTTTTCGATAAAATCTACTCCCGGAAAACATGTCATGCAATTATACCTTCCGGATCATTACGAAATTTATATCGATTCAATTGAATCCAAAGCACAACACAGAATAAGCATAGAATTATATTGGGCATATACCGAACTGGAAATCAGTGTAGACAAACCAGTCATCTATTTATATCCTGATAAAGAAATGGAGGTATGTGTTCGATTAGATGGGACTGGTGAGTTGAACTTTATTTATCCGCCATTCAACACAGAAAATGAATGGAAAGTAAAGGCTTCGCCAAATGGTGACCTAAAACAACACGGTAATCAATACAGGTACTTATTCTGGGAAGCGACTCAAGAAAATTTCATTTTTCCTGGATTGTACTACCAGGGATTTTATTGCACACCTTCAACTAGTTTGTCCATACTTGAGGAGATTTGCGATTCGTTCGGACTTAATTCACAAGAGAAGGCAGATCTGATCACTTTCTGGGGACCAAAAGTCCAGCAAATGGAAAACTCATTCATTCGTGTACTCCTGAATGAAGAAGCGCATCGCTTTGGAACATTAAACATTCAACCTAAACCTGATCATATATACAGGATTTACCTGTTGGTTGTTAAGGATCCAGTTCTTATCGAAGAGCCAATTGAAGAGGAGTTTCCAAGTCCACAATTCTTTACTCCTATTCACAGAGAAGGATTCACAGTAGTTGAATGGGGAGGAACGGTTATTTCCGGGGCAGGTCACGAAAAATTATAATCATGAAAAATATTCTTTTTTTATTGATCGTCACCATGACATTCCTATGCTCAGCATTTGAAGAACAAAAATCCTTACCCTCATTCGTCTTACTCGAAAAGAAACCGGATAACACTTTAAAAGTAGGTCAAAGTATGGTCTCTTTTAAAATCGAAGGAATAGGCAAGATCACCAAAGGACAAATCATGGTTTGGTCGGCAAATGATGAGATAGACACATCTTTCGTTCAACAGGATCAATTCGTACATACCAGTTTAAAAGCAGGCAGTTATTCTTTTCAATTCTACTTCAATAGCTCATACAATGAAATCTACTCTCCCATAACTGAAATTGAATCAGGATATCACTACACCTACGCATTGCATTTCCATCAAGTTGAACTACAGATCGCTGAAAAACCGGTTATCTATTTGTATCCTGAGCGCCTGACAAAAGTTTCTGTTTCCATTGAAACTCCTGCCGAAATAGGCTTTGTATATCCTGCTTTTTACAAAGAAAAAACATGGAAAGTAGATGTCACACCTGAAGGAAAGATCAATTGCTGGAATCAACAATACAATTATCTTTTTTGGGAGGCAGCGTACTCCAATCTGGAAGAATTACAAAATACAACAATGACCACTTTTTACACGACCTCTGAAAAAAGTCTTCAAACTCTTGAAAACATTTGCGATTCCTTTGGTCTGAACAGCTTGGAAAAAGCAGACTTGATCACCTACTGGGGTCCACAGCTTCAACAACTATCGAGTGCCAAGATCTCGGTATTGATGAATGAAGAAGTCGATCGTCTTGCCGGGTTGACTATTTCCCCCGAGCCAGATCATATTTATCGCTTGTTTTTATTGATCGATCCGGAACCAGTTCTAGAAGATATTCCACTTCAAAAAGCGATTAATCCTATTCAAAGACAAGGTTTTTTTGTGATCGAATGGGGAGGCACGATTATTGGAAATAATGATGCTGTAAAACTATGATTATGAGAACAATTTTATTCCTTTTTACAATTTTAGCAGTTGGTCATTTAATGGCTGGAGAAGGAAAATACCCAGAATTCCCGTCTATTGAATTGATCTCTAAAAAAGCCAATCCAGATCTAAAAGTGGGGAAAAGTGAGGTTGTTTTTGAAATCACAGGTATTCATGAAATTGGATTCAGCAAACCCATCGTTTGGTCAGTTGACAAAGATATTGATACCACATGGGTGAATGATGCTCATGAAATCAGGAAAACCATAAAATCAGGAAAGCATGATTTCAAGTTCTATTATTCTAGTAGATACAAAGAGATCATCACAGGGAAAATGGAATTTGAATCAGGCTACACCTATGAATATCGACTTAATTTCAAGGATACTGAACGAAACCAGCAAGTGAAAAAACCGGTCATTTATTTATATCCTGAAGAGCCAACTGAAGTAACACTGAATGTCCATCCTGTCGGAGAAATGATCTTTACTTACCCTATTTTACCGGAAGAAGGTTGGAAATTCACAGCACATCCTGACGGAAAGATCGATTATAACGGAAATAAATACAATTACCTTTTCTGGGAAGCTGAACAAAAAATGGATTACAAAAACTTTAGTGTAGGTTTCTTCATTGAAGGGAATAAATCTCTAGAATTTCTCGAAGAAAAACTGACCAAAATGGGGTTCAATAGTCAGGAAAAAGCTGACATGATCACCTTCTGGGGTCCACAAATGCAGGAGCATCCAATCTGCTTTGTCCATTTTATTTTTAACGAGGCATGTGATCAATTTGCAACATTCGACATTCACCCTAAGCCTGATCATGTTAACAGGGTTTATCTGACTTTCACGGGTATGGATACAATTCCATTTAACATGGTGAATACAGAACAAGATCTTCCGATCATGCAAAGAGATGGTTTTTCGGTACTTGAATGGGGAGGTGTTGAAATTTTACCTTACGATCTGTAAGACTTTGACTCGTAGGTTTTCATCTGCTCAAATTGGTTAAGACATAAATCGACATTATCGATAAATCATTATTTTTTAGGTTTTTGCCCGCGGATTAGCAAAAAGCCGAACTTCATCTCCAGTGATGGTATCGCCACACAGGATAATTAGTCGTTCCACAATATTTCTCAATTCACGAATATTTCCGGTCCAATCCGTTTCTTGCAAAGCTTTGAGAGCGTCATCTGAAAAAGATTTTCTTGGCACACCGTGTTCAGTACAGATCATAGACAAAAAATGCTCAGCCAATAATGGAATATCCTCTCGTCGATCATTCAACGCAGGAACATGAATCAGGATAACTGCCAAGCGATGATATAAGTCTTCTCTGAATCTACCCTCCTCGATCTCTTTGCGAAGATCTTTGTTTGTAGCAGCCACCACGCGACAATCGACCTTAAGATCTCTTTCTCCTCCCACTCTTTGAATAACATTCTCCTGCAAGGCACGTAGGACTTTGGCCTGAGCACTTGCACTCATGTCTCCGATCTCATCCAGGAATAAAGTTCCTCCTGAAGCCAATTCAAATTTCCCCTTTTTGTCTTTAACCGCCGAAGTGAATGCTCCCTTTTCATGTCCGAATAATTCTGATTCGATCAATTCAGAAGGTATTGCAGCACAGTTCACTTCAATAAAAGGCATTTTTCTTCTATTCGAATTATCATGAAGCGATCGTGCCACTAATTCTTTTCCAGTTCCGTTTCCTCCAGTGATCAATACCCTTGCTTCCGATGGTGCCACCTTCTCGATCATCTCTTTGATCTTCACAATCCCTTCAGACTCACCAATTATGGAGCTTCCTTTGAAACGTTTCACGGTAGTTTTCAATTGCTTGGTTTCTTCAACCAATACTGTTTTATCTTTTGCATTTCGGATCGTAACCAGAATACGGTTCAGATCCAACGGTTTCTCAATAAAATCAAAGGCTCCTTTCTTGATCGCTTGCACCGCAGTATCGATATTTCCATGGCCGCTAATCATTATTATTGGCGCATCCACTTTTACTTTAATCAATTCATCAAGTACTTCCATTCCGTCCATCTGTGGCATTTTGATATCACAAAAAATGATATCATACAAAGTAGACTTAGCCTTTTCAACACCCTGCTTTCCATCTTCTGCCTCATCAACCGTAAATTCCTCAAATTCAAGTATCTCACGTAAGGCTCTTCGAATGGCTCTTTCATCATCAATGATCAGGATCTTTCCCATGTACATTTTAAATTGGTATTCGCAAATATAGAGAACAAGTAGCAAAGAACAAGGTAGCCGGTATGG
>JALRFI010000068.1 GCA_023253775.1 Crocinitomicaceae bacterium | reverse complement strand
GGTACAACCACTGGTATTGCTCAGTACGCAGGATACACGGACGACAATACAAGTTATCAGCTAAGTTACTTCAGTCATCGACCCGGTAGTGAAATAGTTAAATTCGACTTTTTTATCGCGTTCAGACATGATTGACCGGTTCCAAGAATAGTTGATCAGGCTGGATTGGTCTAAATCATAGGCAATCAACAATCGGGCAAATACAGCTTGTCCGATGTCGGCACCGCTGGCGCTCACCGGCGCTCCCGCACCATCACCAACCTAAAACAGCTTTTGATTATCTGCCTCGCCATGCCAACGGCATTCCAAATTCTGGTTGCCATTCGCGCCTTTTGTTTTGTTGACCAGCCCATCTTCACGGTCATAGCGAATCCCATTTTTAGAATATCCATAAAAGGTTTGCGGAAATTTTGTGGTTTGAAGCGACACCGTCGTCACATATTGATGCGTGGTAAAAACGCCAGTATCTGGATCATATTGACCAAGGTCAAAACGCGTCGCAGTGCCAGTTTCACTGCCACAATTTGCCGCAACATCAAGAATCGTCAGCCCAGACCGTCTGATTGGCCCGGATTGCGCGGTAATGGTCAATGTATCTTCACTAAAAAAATTGGCTGGTGGTTGATAGGATAATGATGCCAGCGCGGTCCGTATCGACCCAACAGGCCCGTTCAGCGACACGCGTGCCGTCCCGTTATTTATTACATCAACATCGGTGGGCAGCGCTGACCTTTTCCCCACATTAATGGTACCAAAACGATCACCAAGCGATAATACCACCCCCACATCGGCCGAAGGGTCCCGCGTGAACACATCTATAGAGGTGATGAAATTTTCCTCATCCCCTCGCATTTTAATGTGGTCGGGCGCTTCGATTTTTAACCCGGTTGTGCTTTCCCCGGTATTTTCAATAAACGATGTATGAAAACTGGCAGGGGCCACATTGTTATAAACCACAAAGCGCGGGAACATGACATGACTGCCCGTGCGCGGGACATTTTACGGCTAATTAGCCATTCGCAGACAAAATTTATCATCGACATAGGCAGTGGCGATATCACCATTTCGGGTATTTTCCAATAACCGGCTGACACTGAATCTGGTATTGGTGCCATCAATGGCAAAGACAATTTTGACCCCCCGAGACAAAAGGCCGTTCATGCGTTCGGCAATGGTTGTTTGCGCGTAGGTGATACAATCTGCGGGAAAGCGCACAACACCAATATCCGGGTCGGCATTTTGCGTTAAGGCGCATTTTGGTGCGGCAAATTGAAACCGGCTGCCAATACCAAAAATTGTTGCCACCGCAAGCTTTTCAGCCGCCTGTAGATCGGCTGGCATAGCGCCATTGGTATAAAGTTGCGGTTCATCAGACATTGCCAAGGCATTGCTGATAAAATCACAATAAATAAAGGCGGCGATGGCTTCATTACGTTTTGCTTTGGCTAGGCTGGTGCGCCCATCGATAAAACTCTCTTGCGTAGATTGAAACATTTTTAGCCCAGCCGTACTCAGCAGGGCCAAAATCGTCAAAGCCACCAATAATTCTACAAGTGACAAAGCTGGTTTGGGCTGGAAAATTTGGTTTAGAATTTTTTTCACTTTTTGACCACCCCATCATCGCCATTTTGGTTTCATAGCGTAATCAGTTCGTGAAAATACCAGCGTTAACCTTTCATAAGAAAAAACTAAAATACCGATAGATAAACTATGCAAACAGCGCGCGCAGATGATTGACGTCACCGACATCATCGTATATCACACGCAGATTCCTTGCGGTGGCCCGGTGGCAGAGTGGTTATGCAGCGGTTTGCAAAACCGTGTACATCGGTTCAATTCCGGTCCGGGCCTCCATCGCATGCGCGGCGTCAGTTATCCAAGACCCGGTGCCAGCAGACAGTACGCATCACTAGCTGTGACCAAATGGTCTAACAAAACCTAAAACAAACAGCCAAAACAAACAGCCAGAATCACCAGCCAAAAGAAAAACTCCGAACAAACATCAGCCTTTATTTGATCCCGGGGATTCACCTTGTAATGCTTGCCTCCTTGAATGTAAGCTACATTAGGAGATTCGGCTATTATTCATTCATGGATACCGTTCAGGGAATCTTCTTCCCTTACCTGATCTTTACGAAGATCGCGAATTCGGAAAATGATTTTCTACCTGAGACGAACTGGGCAAACAGCAAGGACACTGAAATCAGAAAATGGGGAGACCACCTTGTACTTTTCTTTTGCTTGCCAGTCATTGGACACGTTATCGCACTTGGAATAGGAGCAGTCACAAGAGAAAAGCCAGGAAAAAAATCAAAAGTCAAAGAATGGGGAGACTCATTATTGTTTGCTTTAGTTGCTGCAAGTATTATCAGGACCTATGTTTTTGAGCCTTTCCAGATTCCTACCGGATCCATGGAAAAAACTTTACTTGTAGGAGACTTCTTATTTGTGAACAAACTGGCATACGGGCCTAAAGTTCCATTAACCCCACTCTCCTACCCACTAGTGCACAACACAGTTCCATGGGTTAATGTTAAATCATATACCACTCTGGAAAAAGGAGAATATACTCGTCTGCCTGGATTTGGATCGATCACTCGATATGATGTGGTTGTTTTCAATTATCCTTCCGGAGACACAGCTGTTTATGACCCAAGAATTCCAAATGGACTAATGGGACATGACTATCATGGAATAGTAATCAACGAAGCCAAACGATTGTTTATGAAACAATTTGAGGGACAGGTAAATGCACTTGGATTTCAAATTGCCGATAGTATCAGAAGGGCAAATCCAAGCCTGAACTACAACAATGACATGTTGGGTGAATATGCGAAGAACTTGGCATCACTTCAGATCCTAAAAAACAGATCACAGCTTTTCATTGATGAACTGGAAAAATGGAAATCCAAAGCACGCATAATGCTTACGGAGGAAAAAGTGGCCATGGATAACCAGGAAAGCAGGCTCATTGAGCACTTTGGTTTAGTTTATCGCCCAGTGGATAAACGAGAAAATTACATTAAGCGCTGTGTTGGAATACCTGGCGACTGGATGGAGATCAAAAAATCTGTACTCTACGTAAATGGAAAGAAGGCATTCGTTCCGGAGAATCAAAACTTAAGGTACATCGTCTCCAATATTATCCTTCCAAGTGATAACACTATGGTAGAAAGATATGGCCTGGAAAAAGGTCGTGGAGACTACTATACGGAAGATGGAGGGGAATCATTCAAAATGAACCTCACCAAGGATCAGTTAGACGAATTAAAATCTAAATTTCCACAAGCGAAATTTGAAATCGATCTTGAACCACAATACGTAGATATTAATGGCTACGAACCCACCGCCTTCGATCTTGTAAACAACCTTAACATGTTCCCTAAAGATCTTTATGTAAACAACACTACAACAGATTACATGAAGTTCCAGATTCCTAAAAAAGGCCAGAAGATCTCAATCAACAAAGATAATATTGCCTGGTACAGAAGGATTATCACAGCGTACGAAGGACACAAATTGGAAGAGCGAAAGGATGGAATTTATATCGATGGAAAAAAGACAAGTACTTACACTTTTGGTTTGAATTACTACTGGATGATGGGAGACAATCGCTACAACTCAGCTGATTCGAGAGTTTGGGGTTTTGTTCCTGAAGATCATATCGTAGGGCGCGCGTCATTGGTATGGTTCAGTAAGAGTCCTGAATTCGGTATCCGATGGGAAAGGATCTTTAAACTGATCTATTGATGAGGCATATATTTCCAGGAGCCTATTTTGGAAATATTGCATATTTCATCGGACTGATCAATGCTGAAGAAATCATTATTGATCTGGGCGAACACTTTGTTAAACAAACGTTTCGGACGAGATGCACAATTCTCGGAGCCAATGGACCGCTCAATTTGAGTATTCCCGTAATTCGACCAAACGGATCTAAAACACAGATGAAGGACGTCCTTATTGAGTACAAAGAAAACTGGATGAAAAACCATTGGAAGGCAATAGAAAGTGCCTACGCCTCTTCGCCCTATTTCGAAGCATATGACAGGGAAATTAAAGAGATACTTGATAATCGATATAAATATTTGAGGGACACACAAGAGGTTTCGACCGAATTCATCATTGATCAGCTTGAATTACCAATTTCATTAGCCCATTCTGAAACGTATTGGGAAGGAGATGCAATTGATCATCGAAATGATAAATTTGACGAACCGACAAAACCATACATTCAGGTCTTTGAACATGAGCAATCTTTCTCAGGAATTTCTATAATTGATCTGTTAATGAACGAAGGACCAATGGCTAGAAAGTACTTAATGAATCACACGAAAATATCATGAAAAAGCAAATCACATTATTTGGACTGATCGTCATAGCAACAATCCTATACAGTTGCAAAACGGAACAGCGGATTCGTCAGATCGGCTTTTACAACGTGGAGAATTTGTTTGATACCATTGACGGACCAAATGATGATTCCGAATTTCTTCCAAATGGAAAAAATACGTGGACCTCAATTCGTTACGAGGAAAAAATAAATCACATCAATAAGGTGTTCAATGAATGGTCAAATCCACTTATCATTGGTCTTTGCGAGATTGAAAACGAAAATGTGGTTAGAGACATACTTCACCATTCTGACAAATTGAAAAATTATGGTGTAGTTCATTTTGAAAGTCCAGATGCAAGAGGTATTGATGTAGCATTGATTTATGACTCTTTAAATTTAAAAAAGATCCAAAGTGGACGTCTTCGATTTACTTTACCAAACATGGAGGCTCCAAGCTCAAGAGACATTCTCTGGGCCAAGTTCAACAATGGAAAAGACACACTTTTTGCGATGGTCAACCATTGGCCGAGCAGACGTGGAGGTGAAAAAGAAAGCGAGCCCAATAGGATCGAAGCAGCGAAAACAGCTCGAGTTTTTATCGATAGTATTTTAAGTGTCAATCAAAATACGAAGCTCATCTTCATGGGAGACCTTAACGATTACCCTACAGACAAGGCCCCTGGCATGATCTCTGAAATTTTAAATCCGATGATTACAGCTGGTTCAGGAGAGTTTGGCGGAACACATAACTACAATAAGGAATGGAATATTCTGGATCATATTATGGTCTCTAATGGACTCTTGGAAAATGGAAAGATCAAGGCAATTCAAAATTCCGGAAAGATCCATTCATATGATTTCTTGCTGGAAGAATACAAAGGAGCCACGGTTCCTTTCAGAACGTATGCCGGATCAAAATACCTTGGCGGATTTTCAGATCACTTACCTGTGTCGATCGAAATCTCATTCCCATAAGGGACATTAGATGGATTAAACTCAATCGGCAAACGTTCCTTATAGAGATACTTCTTCTGTATTGATTCGAACGGGCGGTATACGTAGTATGCAAAGTTATTGGATACGGCTACTTTATCTACATATCTGAACTCCAACTGAACCTTCTCCTCGATTTCACCATTCTGCACATTGATTCTGCCCAGCTGGGTATAGCCAGCCTTGTCAAAAACAGCATAGATCTCCCCGGTTATCTTATCCTGAATTAGCTGCTTCTTCCAACCGGTACTGCGCGGATTATAGTGATAATAGATCGCCACACTGTCAATTGTATTCCCATACTTATCAAAAGAAAACAGTAAGTCTTTGTAATGATCAAAAACAAACAACGTATCATTCCTATGAAAAAACGGAGCGTATAATTCTTCGTAGTAAATCGATTGGGTGAAATAATTTGCACCGACCCACACTTCTGCATCAATACCTGTTTCATACTCTTTGTTTTTTGCCCAAAGCTTTGTCCTCACATCAACCCACTTGTATTCCGAACGATACAATTCCATCATCAAATCATCCTGAATATTGATGATCTTTGAATAAGTTGAATCAAGAAGATCGTAAGTAAAATAAGTGAACGCAGGATAGTCGGTACTATAATTCGAAAAATACATTTTACTGTGATTCGTATCTAGAATTGGAGCGAGGTATTTTAAATAGTAGTTTTTTTCCAAAGAAGAAATCCCAATTTTTTTCTGTCCGACATAGATTCCAAAAACATTCTCTTCACAGACAACATGTGCATTTCCCCTATAATCCCTTACTAATTCTTCAGCTACTCCTGGCACGGCGAAGCTGTTTTCAACTTCCAAACCATTATACAGCAATAATTCACTGCTTTTGTTTAATCGTTTAGGATAGACCAATAAAATCAATCTACCGTCTTTCTGAATTTCAAAATCTGCAACACTTAACCTATTGGACATAAAAACTGTATCCGGAACACCAGGTGCTTTAACTACCACCTCTTTGATCTGCTGAGAGCGAATTGGCATCAAATCAATGGAAATGATCATTGTATCAACCTTAGAGACTTTCTTTTCTAATTGTTTCGAATCATATAAAGGATGATTACAACTTATAAATAAAAATCCTTCTGCGGGAATTTTCAAATTGGCAACTCCGACAGGATTCGAACGAAGAAAATAACCTTCTACACCCTGTTTTAAAGTCAGATTCACATTAGGCACCGCCTCTCCTGAAATTTTATCCAAAAGTTGGATCTTTACAATAATTGAATCTTGCTGCCCAAAAACCGATCCCACTAAAAAGATTGAATAGATCAAATAATATGTCTTTAGCATCTTCATCCAACCTAAAGATGTAAGTTTTTTTTGATTCCATAAAAAAAGCCTCTTTCGAGGCTTCCATTTATACTTTTAAACACCAGTTCAATGTATCTTCAATTTTGCCTGTTTTTAAATCGTCAAGGTACTTCTTGATTTTATTGGAAATTTCTCTCGTTTCCAACCCAGGCAGTGTAAAGACTTCATCTCTGAAACCGATTTTAGCAATATGCGCAATCGTGGCTGCTGTACCTGCTCCAAAAGCATCCTGAAGCTTACCAGAACGAGCAGCTTCAATTACCTCTTCAACAGTAACTTTTCTTTCTTCAACAGGAATTCCCCAACTAGCAGCTATTTCTATAACTGAACGTTTAGTTACACCTCTTAAAATAGTGTCCGCATCCTCAGAAGGCGTAATCATTTTGCCATCAATCATGAAAATGACATTCATCGTACCTGATTCTTCAATGAACTTATGTTCTTTTCCATCTGTCCAGATCAATTGATGAAATCCATTTGCCTGCCCTAATCTTGCCGGATATAGAGATGCACCATAATTTCCTGCTGTTTTTGCTCTACCTACACCACCAACAGAAGCTCTGGTGTAGAATTCTTCAATCTTAACGTTGACTGGCTCTGAATAATATGCACCAACAGGACAGGTAAATATGATAAACTTATAACTTTCTGATGGCTTAATGCCAACGAATTCGTCAGTGGCGAACATAAATGGCCTGATGTACAATGAAAAACCTTCCTTTGATGGGATCCAGTTCTTATCAATTTCGACTGTTTTTCTTACCAGTTCTACAAAAGTATCAACCGGAATCGTGGGCATACACATTCTTTCACATGACTCCACAAAACGAAGCGCGTTCATTTCCGGCCTAAAGATCGTTACCTCATTATCCACAGTTCTATTGGCCTTCATTCCTTCAAAAATAGATTGACCATAGTGAATCGCAGAAGTTGCAGGATGCATTGATAAATTGCCAAAAGGCATTATTTCAGGTTGTCCCCATTCGCCGTTGCTGTATTCCATTATCAACATATGATCTGAAAAAACCTTTCCAAATGGTAGGTTCTCCCAATCAACTTCGCTCACACGTGATTTTGGAGTTGAATTGATCTTTATGTTGATCGTGTCTTGTATCATAACGCAAATTGTTACGCGAATATACTCAGATTCCTAAACACTACCAATTTTGGCTAGGTAACTCAGAAATTAATTTCTTTATTTTTGACACACCATTTAATCTATGGAAAAGAGCAGAGAGATCCTAAAAAAATACTGGGGGTTCGATTCATTCAGACCGATGCAGGAAACCATTGTTGACGATGTCATTTATGGCCATGATGTTCTTGCTCTTCTCCCTACCGGCGGCGGAAAGTCAATTTGCTTCCAAGTACCGGGAATCGCTCTTGAGGGAGTTGTCGTGGTCATTTCTCCTTTGATCGCACTGATGCAAGATCAGGTTAATTCATTGCAGAAAAGAGGAATCAAAGCGATTGACATTACAGGAGGAATGTCTGAAAAAGAAATCGATATTGCTCTCGACAATGCACGATTTGGAGGTTATAAGTTCTTATACACATCTCCAGAACGTATCAATTCACGTTTATTTCAAGAACGATTCAAGCTAATGAATGTGGCGCTTATCGTTGTGGATGAAGCTCATTGTATTTCAGAGTGGGGACATGATTTCAGACCTAGCTTTAGAACAATCGCTTCATTGAGAACCTTACAACCTAAAGTTCCTGTTTGCGCGGTAACTGCTACCGCTACTGAAAAAGTAAAGGATGACATTATTCTACAGCTGCAACTGCAACAACCGAAGATCCACGAGGCAAGTTTTGAAAGAAACAACCTGAGCTATAATGTGATCAAAACTGACAAGAAACTTCAGGAAATCCTCAATCACTGCAAGAACAATTCTAACCAATGTGGAATTGTGTATTGTCAAACAAGGAGGTCAGTCAAGGAAATTTCTAAATTCTTATATAACAATAAGATATCTGTAGGAATCTATCATGGAGGTTTAAATTCAGATCAACGAACTCAAATGCTAAATGACTGGCTTCAGGATCGAATCAAAGTCATGGTCGCAACAAATGCGTTCGGAATGGGAATCGACAAACCAGATGTTAGATATGTACTCCATTATGAGGTTCCTTTCAGTATTGAAGCATATTTTCAAGAAGCAGGGAGAGCCGGCCGGGACCTTCAAAGATCATTCGCAATTGCTTTCTGGAGAGATGCCGATCTTGCGGAAATAAACAATCGACTGATCAGTCAATTTCCATCTCTTGAGATCATAAAACGTACCTATCTTGCACTTTGTAATTATTTGAAAATTGCCATTGGATCAGGAAAAGATGAAAGCTATTACCTTGATCTTGAAAAGTTTTGCAAAACCTTCAATTTAAATATTTCTGAAACTTTCAATAGTCTCAAAATTCTGGAAACAAATAAAAATATTAGCATCTCTGAAGCATTTTCATCTAAAACGAGTTTTATGTTTATAGTAGGCAACCGAGAGCTCTACAATTTTCAAATATCTAATGAAAATATAATACCTATTACTTCCTTATTATCAAGATCATATAATAGTTCATTTGATTCTTTTGTAAAAATAAATGAACATCAAATTACCAAACGACTGAATCAACCATTGAAAACAACAATTGATCAGATGACGTTTCTAGAAAAGAACGGAATTATCTCAATTACACGGCCGAGCGATCTCCCTTCCATTACCTTTCTCACAGAACGCTTTCCCGATAACCAATTGGCTATCTTTCCCGAAGCATACCAGTATAGAAAAGAACGTGCTCAAGTTAAAATGGATGCAATCTGTACTTTTCTCATGAAGAAGGAATGTCGATCAAAACAGCTTCTCCACTATTTCGGTCAATCGGGAAATGATTGCGGAATTTGCGATATCTGCAGAGAGAGCAGCCGAACTATTGATCTTCACCAGGATTCTCTTCTGGACTTTTGTGCTCATGGAAAAACATTAGTTCAGATCGAAAACCATTTCACCCAACAATCAAAAGAGATCAAAGAGCTGCTTCAGCGTTTACTCAACGCAGGCAAGCTAAGTCGCAAAAATGATCTCTTCACTACGATTTGATCACCCCTCAAATCGAGCTCTAAGCTCATGGATATCCTTTTGTAGATCTTGAATAGACTTACTCAAATGCTGGTCATCCATCCTAACCTCAGGCAATTCAGGTGAAATATAATTCACGAACTTCCACATCTCTAATACATCATTTGCATGAACGAGATAAGGCTTATAGAAAGTATTAGTTGAGCACAACTGAAATGACTGACTGGAATCCAGAAGGTTATGAACTATCTTAAAAACAATCCCTTCATCTTTCGTCACCACAATGCATGGTGTACCTGATCGTATCGTCATCCAGTTTTGGATGTACTCAGCAACGACATAGGATCCTTCTACAACTGGTGGCATAGAATCGCCTGTAATTGGGAAAGATCTGTATTTCTTGTTCTTGGAAAGAAATGGCAAATAGAAAGTTGGCAAGACTTTTAGATAATCAGGGTCTGCATAACCTGAAGTGTATCCTGCGCTTGCTTTATGAGGAATCAATTCGATCAACTCCTCATCTTGTTGGTCTACCACAGTGGTCAATACCCTCAGCTTCTGACCTTTCACATCTTTTAGATCACCATTGTCAAAGGCTTCCCAATCTGATTCAGATAATTTCTCCAGATCTTTTTTTATAAGCTCGTCCAGAGATATTTTAAAGTACTCACCAAAAGAGATTAAAGCCTCCAAATTCGGCTGAGCCACCCCATTTTCATAACCACTGTAGGTAGAACGAGTTAAATTCAAAGCTTGAGCTACTTCTTCCTGAGATTGCTTAAGTCGCTTACGTAACGTCTTCAGATTATTGCCTATGTTCATCTTCTGGATTTTCAACAAACATACATAATGATTAGAATATAAACAATATAATGTTTAATATTTAATCATTTCTAAATAACGTCAAGCCCTTCCTATCCGCATAAACCGCAATAAATCGCGCCCCGAAGAAAATAATCTGAGAAGTATAAAATACCCATACCATCACCACTAAAAGAGATCCTGCAATACCACCGTCGGCCGCAAAAAAGAAATTAGTCAGGTAATATCTGATTAATAAATGACCACTAAACAAAAGCAAAGAAGTAACAATTGCACCGATAAAAGCCAGCTTCCATCGCACCACGCCATCATGCACATACCTGAAGATAATGGTGAAAATGATCAAATTGGATGTTACTGAAAGTGTTGAATTTGAAAACGTTGAAAAGATCCAATGCCATAACTGAAGCTCATTCAACCATGAATCGCCCAATGAGATCAATACCGTCTGAGCAAAATAGATCATGATAATAACAAGAGTAAAAGTGCCAATAAGTGCAATTGAGATCAATCGAAACAATAACCCTTTTAGAATTTGTTTTTTCGCCCCTAATCTCCTGGGATCAATACCCATATAGGTATTGAGACTATTTTTCAATGAGACAAGTATTGCTGTGCAGGTGATCAATAAGGTAACTAGTCCAACTACCTCCATGACTGTATTCCCTTTTTCGAGATTCATTGTATTCAGAAACTCAAGAATACCCGTCACATCTTTTACCCCTACTTGATTATGCAGTAAGTCAGTTATAATCTCAGTCATTTTGTCCTGACCTATAATTCTGCCAAATAATGAGAGTGAAATATAAAACAAAGGCACCAATGCAAAAAGCGTATAATATGCTATCGCGGCGCCATGATGCATTCCTCTGACAGCAATAAACGATTTCATTGTCCCCAGAAACAGCTTTGGCCATTCCATCAAGGTGATTTTACCCTTTTCTTCTGACATAAGCTCTATCAACTAAATTCAATGGTTCCCAGCTTAACAACATCACCGATTCACCATTTATATGTTCGAAATAATTCTCGTACATCGGACCGGTAAAAGAAGAATACAGAAATCTCAACTCCAACATGACCTCATCAGCCCCCCCCTCAATTGAGTATTCATCTGGGCGAAAATGAAATCTTTCAGATCCTATCCTGACAGAATTCATTACTCCGAAGATCCTTCCATCTTCAAGACTCTTGGGTTTGTAATAGAAGGAAAGAGGATTTCCAACTCTCACTATCCGACCTTTTTTCATTAAAACTATGCGATCAGAAAGCCCTAAAGTTTCCGAGCCATCGTGAGAAACCAGTAAAACCGTCGTATTTCTAACTCTGCGCAGCTCAAGCAAATAATGGATCAACTTTTTTCGCAATCCTCCATCAAGATGAGAAAAAGGTTCATCCAGAAGGATCATTTCAGGCTCACTTGCCAATACTCTTGCAAGAGCCAAACGTTGTTGTTCACCACCCGAAAGCGTATGCGCTTTTTGTTTTCTCACCTCATCCAGCTCCATTAAGGCGATCAGCTCTTCCGTAAATTTATCCCGCTCTGCTCTTGGAAGATACAAGATCTGACCATAGATATTCTCTTCGACAGTATGATATTCATCCAGTTTAAAATCCTGGTTAACCAGACTAATTTCAGGATGCCCCGGAATTAAACTAACCGAAGGTCCTTCAACTTTTTTACCGTTGAACAACACTTCACCTTTCGTTGGGTCCAGTGTCCCGGCAATGATCTTCAATAGTGAGGTTTTACCAGCCCCGCTCCTACCAACAATACTTATGATCTCCCCCTTTTTGACTACAAGCTCAACTCCTTTAAGCACTTCTCGGTCATACTTCAAACCGACTCCATTGACGCTCAGGATCTTCATTGCAGCTCTTTTGGGAATTCCTTCGAAGCAATATAAACTCCATGTATCGGATTCGCATACGGCTCATTGTCCTTGATCCAGATCTTCAGAACCGTATCTTCCTTAACCTTTTCTGAAGAATATTCACTCAAAATACTCTCCGACACCGCCAAAATCGTATCAGGATTTCCTTCCGAAGACAATACGAATAAACAGCAACCTTTGATCGGATAACTAAATTCCGTACCGTCAGACAAAGAACCCTCAAGAACAAATATGTCGTCCCGCTTCACTGAAAGTTCCTTAAATCCCTTGGTAACTGCAAACTCATCTTCCCAGAGATACTTTCGATTGTCTTCTGTCTCTTTCCCCCCATGTTGCTCATCTGCGAGTTGCTGAGAGAAAAGATCATTGATCAGGTACACATGTATGATACACTTCATAGTACAATGTTAATCCAATACTTTGAGCAATCTCAATTTCAAGAAGTCAACTTTTCAAATGTATACTGTGAATTCTATTTATACTTTTGCATGCAATGAGCGAGAACAAAGGAGTCATACAGTTATTCAAACACAAAACAGAATCTGTTAAACGAAATCATCCATGGATTTTTTCCGGAGCAATCCATACGAACACAGAGGATTTGAATGATGGTCAGGTTGTCACTGTAACAGACAATAAAGGGAACTTTCTGGCAAGGGGACATTTTCAACATGCAACGATTGCTGTTCGTGTTCTGACTTTTTCAGATCAACCCATTGATCAGGAATTCTTTAACAAGAAGATCTTGAATGCTGTTGAACTAAGAAGAAAAATGGATCTGTTTTCTTTAGACAATAATATTTGTCGATTGATCCATGGCGAAGGAGACTCTTTACCTGGATTGATCATTGACTATTACAACGGAGCTGCTGTGATCCAGTGCCATAGTTATGGAATGTACGACTCTATAACGCTTATCTCGGAAGCACTAAAGAATGCACTAGGGAATTCACTAAAAGCGATCTATTCCAAATCGAGTGATACATTACCAGGAAGGACAGAAACTGAGGATGGTTACCTCTATGGTGAAGTGGAAACTCCGTTTATCGCTCAGGAACACGGAATAAATCTGAGTATTGATTGGATCAAGGGACAAAAAACAGGATTTTTCGTAGATCAAAGAGAAAACAGAAAACTTCTCGGTAAGTATGCCCATGCTAAAAAGGTCTTGAATACATTTTGCTATTCAGGAGGATTTAGTTTGACTGCACTTCAAAATGGAGCTACCCTTGTTCACTCGCTTGACAGTTCCAAAAAAGCAATTGAGCTAACAGAAACAAATGTGGCATTGAATCAGTTTGATGGTCAACATGGGTCGATCGTTGCTGATGCAATGGATTATATGAAAGAACTGAATGAAGACTACGACATTATCGTTCTTGATCCACCTGCTTTCGCAAAACACAGAGATAAGCGTCACAAAGCAATTCAGGGATATAAGCGATTGAACGCACATGCAATCCGCCAGATCAAACCGGGAGGGATCATTTTCACATTTTCCTGTTCCCAGGTGGTCGATAAATATTTGTTCAATAACACGATCATTGCCGCTGCAATTGAAGCCGGAAGAAATGTGAAGATCCTCGAACAGCTTCATCAACCGGCTGACCATCCGATCAATGCATTCCACCCGGAAGGTGAATACCTGAAAGGTCTCGTAATTCAAGTAGACTAATGCTGGATCTTAAATACATTACTATACTGAAGGTTGCTGTTCCTTTAATGATCTCCAGCTTCATTCAATCCATTGTCTTAATTACTGACTCATCCTTTTTAAGTAGATACAGTACAGATGCATTTGCAGCTGTGGGAAATGGAGGCTTGATCTACATTACCCTTTACATGGCATATGTCGGAATGAGCGATGGAGCACAGATACTGATCGCCAGAAGAATTGGACAACAAAATACAGGAGCTATAGGACGAATAT
>JALRFI010000052.1 GCA_023253775.1 Crocinitomicaceae bacterium | reverse complement strand
TACCCCGTGCGCCTGGTTGTGCCGGGCTGGGAAGGCAACATGTGGGTTAAATGGCTGCGCCGCATCGAAGTGACCGCACAAGCCATTGAAAGCCGTGAAGAAACCTCGAAATATACCGACACGCTGGCCAATGGTGTCAGCCGCAAATGGACATGGGTGATGGATGCAAAATCTGTCATTACCTCGCCCAGCCCGCAGGCCCCCATCACCCATGGCCATGGCCCATTGGTGATTACCGGGCTGGCATGGTCTGGCCGTGGCGCCATTACGGGCGTCGATATCTCGCTGGATGGTGGCAAGAATTGGCCGTCCTAGAACTCCAATTTCACGCACGAACTTCATCAGTTCAAAGTTCTGTTCAACATTTTTTGAAAAGCCAAATCCCGGGTCCAGAATTATATCGTGAATACCTGAGGTTCTGGCTTTTGAAAGTTGAACCGAAATTTCTCCTACAACTTCACTGAAAATAGAGGAGTAATTGGTATGTTCTTGCATGTTCTGAGGGGTTCCTCTCATGTGCATCAGAATATATGCAGCTTTTGAGGAAGAAACTACTGAAAACATTTCAGGATCGAGCAGTCCTCCACTGATATCATTAATGATCTCTACACCTTCATTTACAGCGGCTTTTGCTACTTCTGAACGAAAGGTATCAACAGAAATTGGCATGGAAGGAAATTCTTTTTTCAAAGCTTGTATTATAGGTGTAATCCTTTCAATTTCTTTTTTTTCTTCAATATTCAATGCTCCCGGTCTTGAGGAATAACCTCCCAAGTCAAGGATGTCAGCGCCATCATTGATCATCTTCTCTGCGACTTTAAGCGCTTGGCTATCAGATTGAATGCGACTTTGACTGTAAAATGAATCGGGCGTAATATTGAGTATTCCCATGACTCTCGGGGTGGACAGATCAAGGATTTTATCCCCTAATTTTAGGTGTTTAATACGTGAAAATTGCTTATCTTCAACCCTTGAATTTACCATATGCCTGAAATGAGCCAAACAGCGTCAGAATATGCAAATGTAATTACTATTTGCAGAGAAATATTTTCAAAGAAAACAAAAGACTATGGTACAGCTTGGAGGATTTTGCGTCCAAGCTCATTAACAGACCAAATTTTTATAAAAGCTCAACGGATCAGGACGATCCAGGAAACTGGACAAAATAAGGTAGGAGAAAATATTGAGGATGAATTTGTAGCTATTGTGAATTACTGCATAATGGCCATAGTTCAGCTAAGAGAAACCGATTTGAGAGATCTTGAATTGACGGCAGATTCTGCAGTTAGTTTGTATGATAAATACGCCAATGAGGCGTTTGAGCTGATGTCCAGGAAAAATCATGATTATGGTGAGGCATGGAGGGATATGAGGGTGAGTTCACTTACGGATTTGATCTTAATGAAGATTTTACGCGTAAAGCAGATCGAAGACAATAATGGAAAAACAATTATTAGTGAAGGGATTGATGCCAATTACTTTGACATGCTGAATTATGCTGTATTTGCTTTGGTCCATTTGAATAAACAGTAAAAACATGATGAGATTAAGAAATAAACA
The DNA here is from genome assembly GCA_023253775.1 of Crocinitomicaceae bacterium. Classification (GTDB taxonomy): domain Bacteria; phylum Bacteroidota; class Bacteroidia; order Flavobacteriales_D; family Crocinitomicaceae; genus M0103. Next base: position 2,688 of record JALRFI010000052.1, on the reverse strand, counting down.
AAAAGCAACAACAGGAGGAAGATCATTTGTTTTTAATGCTCTTTTTGTCCTTGTCAATCTAATAGGTTTAACTCTTGTAGTGATGGGGTCACACAAGAATTTTGAAGAACAGTTCATGCTTTTCAGTTTTATTGGTTGGGTCTTGATCGCATTAACAAGTGCCGGACTGTTCATTTTTCAGGGGAGGCTTATGATGTCTAATGTCTCCCGTGTACTGGTGGGTGGACTGTTCATTGTTTCCGGATTAGTGAAAGCAAATGACCCACTAGGATTTTCATACAAATTGGAGGAGTATTTTGAAGATGGCGCGTTAGCATTCCGTATCAAGGAATGGTTTGGTGCTCCAGGATTTTCATTGGAATTTTTAATCGAATGGGCATTGGTGCTCAGCGTGATCATCTGCGTTGTCGAGATTGTTCTTGGTGTGCTGACGATCATTGGAGGAAAAATAAAGCTGGTTTCGTATCTGTTGATGCTGATGATGTTGTTCTTCACATTCTTGACTTGGCATACAGCAAATTGTGATTCCTCAATGAAGTTTACGGATCGTGATACCTATGAAATGTCTAATCCAATTGCAGCAATGAAGATCGAAGAGGCGAAGACGAATAAGGAGATCAAGATTATTTCTAAGGACAGCAAAGAACTGGTTGTTGAAGAATTAAAGCAGCCACAGTGTGTGGATGATTGTGGATGTTTTGGTGATGCGATGAAAGGCTCTGTTGGACGCTCTTTAACACCGAAAGAATCCATGTGGAAAGACATAGTTTTGGTTTATTTGGTATTCTGGATATTTATTGCACAATGGATTATTGAACCAAATACAAAAAGTCAAAACATTAAGTTCATTATTGCTTCAACGGCTGTTGTGGTCTTTTTCTCATGGGTGTTTGGCTGGTATTTCCCAATTTTCTTCGCGTTATTCTGCCTAATTGGTGGATTGTGGGTGCTTCGGGCGGGAGGTATTTTCTTAGGTAATTACGGGGGAACATCGCTCATTGTTTCCATGTTCAGTTTTGTATTTGTGACATATGTCTTGATGTATGAACCAATGAAAGACTACCGTCCATACGCAGTAGGTTCTGACCTTGTGGAGAAGATGAACGATGGTGTGGAAGGAAAATACGAAAGCATGCTGGTTTACAAGAATAAAAAGACTGGTGAAAAGATTGAGTTTAATTCATCTTCGAAAGAATACATCGACTCTAAAATCTGGGAACAAAAAGACTGGGAGTACCTTGAAATGACTCAGAAAGAAATTGTTCCCACAAGAATTCCGTCCATAACGGATCAATTCAATCCATTCCTTGCTGTGGTTGATGTGACAGATTCGGAAATGAGGCTGGAGGCTGTAAAAGCTCAATTTGAAAATGCATATGTGGATGGTTTTCTGGTTATGGATCTTGCTTACAATAGTGAAATTGAAGTACCAGCAAATGAATTTTCAACTGACGGATATCCGGATACGGACTACAAGGTGATCAAAGAAATCAAAATGCCTAATCCTGAGTTTACGGAAATTAGTCTTAGAGAGTACATTACCACGGCAGAAAGAGTGGTGATGCTCTCCGTAAAAAATTTAATGGAAGCTAATTGGAATCAAATTGAACTATACAAAGATATCTACGATGGCTGCAAAAAAGCGAATATTCCTTTTGTTCTTGTTTGTAACGGCAGCAGAGAACAAATTAATGATTTCAGATCAAAAAACAAATGGGATGTTCCTGTCTTTTTAAATGATGAAACTGAATTAAAAGCTATAGCAAGATCCAATCCATCTTTGTTGTTAATTGGCCGAGGGATTGTGATGGGGAAATACCCACATCGATCAACTCCTACATGGAGTTGGATTCGAACTAACGTATTTAAATAGATGAGTAAAAGGATAGTTGCAGGAAATTGGAAAATGAATCTGACCGCTGAAGAGGCGGTCAATCTTTTTAAGGAAATAGAAGAAAGGCTATCTTTTTCAGAGGTGGATGTGAAGGTGTTTGTTCCTTCCATTTACCTTCAAAGCCTCACAGGATTGAGCGAAAAGATTACTATCGGAGCACAGAATTTTTATCCTGTATCCAAAGGAGCGTTCACCGGTGAGATTTCCCCAATACAGTTGAGATCGATTGGTATCAATACTGTATTGATTGGTCATAGCGAGAGAAGGGACCTTTTCGGTGAAAACGATGATTTCATTCAATCCAAGGTAAAAAGTGCACTAGAGAATGGAATGGACATTATTTTGTGTTGTGGTGAATCGCTTGAAACAAGAGATGCAGGAAATGAGGTTAAATTTGTGACCGGACAATTGTCTTCTGCGTTGAGCATTGTTGAAAGTGCTTCCATGAAAAACATAACAATTGCCTACGAACCAATTTGGGCGATCGGAACGGGTAAAACTTCATCATCGCAGCAAGCTGAAGATATGCATTTAGCCATTCGAAATTGGTTAGATTCAAAATATGGGCCAACAGTAGCTGGATCGACATCGATTTTATACGGAGGAAGTTGTAACGCTGCCAATGCCAAGGAGTTATTTGCATGCCCAAATGTTGACGGAGGCCTTATCGGAGGTGCTTCACTTGATGCAGAAACTTTTCTAACGATCATTTCATCCTTTTAATGGACTATCTGGAATTACATATTAAACCATCGCCAAGGGATCCCTGGACTGAAATCATTATCGCTAACCTT
>JALRFI010000047.1 GCA_023253775.1 Crocinitomicaceae bacterium | reverse complement strand
AGGATGAAAACTTTACATATGCTTACGCCGTATGGGCTGATACTGATAGAGATGGTTTTTTTTCAACGGAAGAACGTATTCACTATTCTACTGATCAAGGCCCTGTTCAAATTCCAATGGACTTGAATCAAATAGAGGATGGCAAGCTGGCTGTGAGAATCAGAATGCTTGATCCTCGATCCAACGACATGAGCGATGCATACTCTGGAAATACGTGGGGTCAGACTATAGATCTGTTCGTAGGTTTGGAGAATAAATCGGAGACATCTCCTTGCCGATGTATAGATCCTGAATATTACATGGATCTTTCAGGGAAAATACTCGACAACCTGGATGGAGCTCCAACCGGAATGTATTTTAAAGTCAGTAAGGATTGTGCTGAGAAAATAATCTTAGCGAGATAAATTCAAGACAAAAATTCCCATTTTAGGAAAATTCAAAGAATCACGAAAATTTAATTACCTGATAATCAAAAAAAATCACTTTTTGTAAGATTTTTGTTATTTTTAAAACTGATGAAAAATTTGCTACTACTTGTCATCCTACTTCCAGTAGTTCTCTCTGCACAGAAGAACAAAGTGAAGTATTCCGTTTCATCGGAAGGCTTGAAGTATGCAATTACATTTAAGGTGAAGAAAGGGGTAGCTGTCAACAAAGGAGACATGGTTCGTGTGGTATACCGATCATTTGTGAATGATACCGTCGAAATAGCAAAATCCGATAACCATGAGGCACCATACGAGTTTGTTGCAGGAAACGGTGATGTATTAAAAGGACTTGATGCCGCAGTGCAGCTGATGAAAGTAGGCGAGAAAGCCACCTTCATTATTCCTCCTTACCTGGCATACGGAAACAAGAAATTCGGAAAGGTACCTGAGAATGCCACCATCCGCATGGAGCTTGAGGTACTGGGCACTTATCCTGCTTTTTACCCGGTGGACTACAACCAATTACAGCGCACGACTTCCGGACTAGAGTATGTCTTCGTAAAACAGAACGCCAATGCAGAAGCACTGAAAAAAGGAAATTATGTAGCGATCCGTTACACAGGGTACTACTTTACGAAAGACGGTAAGAAAAAGATCTTTGATTCTTCCATGAAAAATGGTTCTACCTCACTGATCCAATTTGGAGTGAACAAGTTCATCAAAGGTCTGGATGAAGGTCTTTCATTGATGAAAGAAGGAGACTCCGCAACTTTTATCATCCCTTCAGCGCTGGGCTATGGTGCAAAAGACAACCAATTGGTTCCGGCGAACAGCACACTTGGCTTTGATGTGTATGTTGAGCGACAGATCGATCCGTTCTTTGATGAAGCGAAGATCACCTATACAGAGGATCCTTCCGGTTTTTCGTATTGTTTTGTAAAGAACGAAGAAGGCACGAACGCGCAGCTCAACGACAATGTTTATGTAAACCTTGTAGGCTACTACTTGCTGGCAAATGGCGCAAAATATATCTTCGAGTCTACTTATGAAAAAGGGGAGCCGCAGCATTTTCGTTTGGGCAAAGGCATTGAGAACCCTGCTTGGCTGAAGCTCCTGACGCAAAGCTCAGTTGGCGATCAGGTGATCATGGCAATCCCTCCGGAAAATGCACGTATGGAGCTGAAGAAATTAGTTCCTGAAAATGTAACCGTTTTCTTCGAATACACGTTAGAACAGATCAAGGAATCGTCATTCTTGAGGGGAGAGCCGGTGAGAAAATCAGCCACAGCATCCAATGTAGAAATGAATTTCATGGTAGAAGGAACTGGTTTAAAGATCGATACGAATACATTGGTTTTTATGCATTATACGGGGTATACAGTTGATTCGGTGGGTGTTAAGCACGTGTTTGACAGCTCATTTGATACAGGGAAACCATTCCTTGCTGAGCCCGGAAAAGGAAAAGTGATAAAGGGATGGGAAGAAGCCATGCTTGAAATGAAGGAAGGTGATCAGGTGAATGTGATCATCCCCAGTGAAGCCGGGTATGGTAAACGCGGTGTTCCTCCATTAATACAACAAGACGAAACATTGTATTTTGATCTGTTTGCGATAAAGGTGGTTCAAAAAGACCTTGGTCAAAGTCAAACTCCAAATGAAGATTGATATGAGAAGAGGAAACTATTACATACTATTGATGACGTTCATGTTGATGAACATTTCTGCCCTTGCCCAGGATCCAAATTTTAATCCGCTAACAGATACGGTTCCTAAGGGAGTGAGTGTGTCACCACCAACTGTTCGTTTTAATCTTAAACCTGGTAATTCTCAGTCAAAGCAAATAAAAGTAACCAATGATACTGACGTAACTAAGACTTTCGAAATTAAGGTTAAAGATTATCTTGCTGCAGATATAAACAGGGCTGCGGAAATGTCTGAGGTTCCAGAGGACTACAAATACGGCCTCAAGAAATGGTTGTATGTGACACCTTCAGTTATTTCAATTGAACCTGGTCAAAAGGCTTTTGTGAATGTGCTATTAGATATTCCTGCCGGGGATGAATTTGCCCATGCCGGATGGAGTATGATCATTATCGACGAGGTAAAAGAGCGCCAGGAACTAAATGTTCCAACTCCGGGTAGCAATGCTATGGGTATGGGGATTATTCCAACTATGGGCTTTGGAATTTTTATTTATCAAAACCCACCGAATATAAGAAATAATCAAGTTGAGCTGACTGGCTATTCTTTGACTACTGATAAAAAAGTAATTCAGATGAAGGCAGAAAACAAAGGAGATGGAATTGGCTTCTGTACCTATTACATTGAATTGCTGAATATGGCAACTGGTGAAACTACAAAAGTACCCGCGAGAGTGGCTACATTATTACCAGGTTCAACCCGCCTTTTTGAAATTGATTTACCAGTATTAAGTTCAGGTAGTTACAATGCCCTGGGGGTCTTGGATTTCGGTAGTAAAGATTACATTGAAACTGCGGAGCTGGATTTTACAGTACCTTAAGATATGTGCAATTCGTGCGGCCTGGCAGACACGACGTTAGGGAAGGTGAGCGTGAACACCAACGAAAAATAAACTAAATTATTACTTATGAAAAAGTTTATGAAAAGTGCCCTTTTGATGGGTGCAGTTATGGCGGGAACTGCGTCTTATGCGCAGATCCAGGACGAGGAAAACGTTACGATAACGATGGAGCTCGTTCCTATTCTACAGTTGAACATGAATACACCAAATCAGGTGAACTTCGTGTTTGACGAGATCTCTGAATACCTAGGAGGTATTACACAGTACGGTGCAACGATCCTTACTACTTCTTCGACAGTTTCATGGGATCTTTTTGCCTCTGGTACATCTGCTGATCATCAGGCTACTGCTGGAGCCAGTCCATTCTGGGATGTGCAGTTAGCTTACGGTGCAGGTATAAATGGTACCGATTCAATTCCGTTGAGAGCATTAGAGATGCATCAGTATCCATCAGACATCAATAATGGAACGCCGGCATCGGATGGTGATTATGCCGCTATTTTCGTTCCTGCAAATGGTACACCTGCATTTGATAACAATGTGTATGTTGCAGCCGCTGGCAACCCATATACAGCTCCTCCTGGGGGTACTGGTGAAGACCGATATATTGCTGGAGGTGACGGAGTTCTTTCTTATGTTGCAGGTGGATCTTACCTCACTCAGGGTACAGTAGCTGCAAACGGTGTTAATGATGCGTACTATTTTGTGATCGATTACAGAATTGTACCAGGATTGCCTGCAATTTTCCCTTTTGCTTCTGATGGTGCTGGGGCTGCTGGTGACATCGTAAGTGCTACTTTGGGTACAGCTGGAAATGAATTTGGTCGTCCAGGTGTATACACGATGAACGTGAAGTATTTGATGATCGAGAAC
>JALRFI010000023.1 GCA_023253775.1 Crocinitomicaceae bacterium | reverse complement strand
GTAGAAATTGATGGTGAGGCAATTGGGTTTTGACAATCTGAACAACTTAATCCGTTGGTTGGAGACCATGAATAGGTATCTGCTCCAGTTGCATTCAATTGAACAGATTCCCCGGCATTGATCGACCATACTCCAGGAGTTACAGCAACATTTAATGAACCAATAACAGCAATAGAATAACTTTCTGTCGAGCTACAACTATTGGCATCTGTAACAGTTACGGAGTAGTTGCCTGCACTTAATCCGGTGATTGAGCTTGTAGTTTCTCCATTTGGACTCCAAGAATAGGTGTACGGTCCAGATCCCCCAGTGGTTGAAACTGAAATTTGTCCATCACTATTTCCACATGAAGCATCTGTGATTGTTTCAGTTATTGAAATTGCAGTTGGGCTGCCAATAGCTACTGAAGCTGTTCCGATGCAACCGGTATCGTCGGTCACAGTTACAGTATAGTTTCCTGCGACCAGTCCGGTAGCGTTATCTGTTGAACCACCTGAAGGGCTCCAGCTATAAGTATAAGGCGAAGTTCCTCCTGTAGCAGTTGCTGTAGCCGAACCATCGTTTGTTCCGAAGCATGAAGCATCCGAAGATGAACTTATGCTCACCGTTGGTCCTCCAATGGATGACACTGTGAAGTTCACTGTTGCCTGACAACCATTTTGGTCCGTGGCTGTTACAGTATAGGATCCTGCAGCAATATTTGTTGCTGAGGCACTGGCACTTACATTTGGCGTCCATGCATAGGTCAGAGCTCCGGTTCCACCTGCGCCTGTCACAGTGGCCGAACCATCTGAAACGCCACAGTTAGCAGGTGTAATCGTTCCTTGAGTCAGTGTAACCGAAGTAGGTTCGTTGATCGTTACAGTGGTTGAGTTCGCACATCCATTTTGATCTGTAACGGTTATAGTGTAAGTATTTGCCGCCAGAGCTGATTGTGTTGTTCCAGTTAAGTTGCCAGGTGTCCAGTTATACGTCAGGGTTCCTGTTCCTCCAGAACCTGATACTGTTGCGGAGCCATCGTTATCACCATTACAAGTCACATCACTAGAATTCGTTAGTGAAATACTTGGACCACCATTCGATCCAACGGTTGCACTAGCAGTTGTTGTACAACCATTGGCATCGGTTACGGTCACTGAATAACTACCTGAAGCCAGGTTCGAAGCGGTTGCAGATGAACCACCAGATGGAGACCATGCGTAAGTGTATCCAGAAGTACCTCCAGTTGGAGTAACTGTTGCAGATCCATTATTGGATCCACAAGTAGCAGGTGTCGTTGTCGTGCTAGCAGCAAGTGCAGACGAAGGTTGTGTAATTGTTACAGACGTAGTACCCGTACAACCATTTGCATCTGAAATATTTACAGTATAAACATTTGCAGACAAAGAAGATTGAGTCCCTCCATTTAAGCCGCCTGGTGTCCATGTGTATGTATACGCTGCGGTACCTCCTGAACCTGTAACAGTGGCAGCACCATTATTGCCACCAAAACAAGATACGTTTGTTTGTGCTGAAACAGAACCTGTAATTGTAATTCCCGAGCATGGATTCGATCCACAAGCCGGAACTGACCCTGGAGTAATAATTGTCGAATTGCCCGTGTTGTCCGTCACCTGAATTTGAGTCCATCCTCCAGGTGCAGTCATGTTCGTTCCAGTTCCTAAAGTCGCCCATCCTGCAGGTGAATTGCAAGAAGTTACAGGAACAACCCCGTCAAGACATTGACCAAAGAACCAAGTATAACCACAATTCTGACATTGGGTTTGGTTTGTGATAGGATTAGATTGTGCTGGAACCCAGTTTTCCCAGGTATAAGGTCCAACTCCTCCAGAAACAGTATACGTTCCATTTGTCTCCTGACAAATATCCAAAGCCGCACAAGTACTAACTGAAATCTGAATCGTTTCTGATCCACATGATAATGTATATGTAATATTGTGGATTCCAGGTCCTGCAACTGCAGGGTCAAATACTCCAGATGCATTCACTCCAGGTCCGCTCCATGTACCTCCTGATGTCTCTGGTGTTAAGGTGATAGGTGAATCCGACGCACAAACACCCTGAGGTGGGCAGAAAGAAGCATCACAACACACAGTACTCTGAGGGGCACAAGCAGATGCGGCAAAAGTCTGAACGCCACCTGTTCTTGATGATGTTGTACCAGTACCCGTTCCACCGCATGCTATAACTTCCCCATTTGTATTCACTTCAACATCATAAACATTGAAAGCCGTTGAGTAAAAACCAGTTTGTGTTAATGATTGATTGAACGCATAAACTCCGGTTTTAGATCCAACATATATGTTCCCACAGTTGTCTATAGAAATCCCGCTATTTTCGGTTTGATTCTGCCCAAGAGATGCGGTCCATCCACCTCCCGGAATTGTAGCCGATTGAAGAATAGCACCTGTATAAAAATCTCGTTTATCCAATCGATTACCCCTATTGACAAAGATGAAACCTCCATAATATGCGATGGCCTCAATTCCAGAATTGTCGTATCTGAATTTCTCACATTTATAAGACATATTATACCCATTGTTCACTCTGAAAGGACCTGATGAGCCCGGACACAAAGAAAGATTGTCACTGATATAGCCAATCGAGTCATGTGTCATGAAGTAATACTTGTTGTTCGCCGTGGCAGTTATTGATCTAACTTCAGGAGTATTTGGAGGAAAACTAAAAAGCTGGCCTGGACCTGTTACATCCTGACTGGAGATAACATTCCCATTTGCCATATTGACATCAAAAACATAAGGAATCGGACCTCCAAAAGCAGGGCCATCTGTTCCTCCAATCACCAGCTTAGTCTGGTCGCAGTTGAATGCAATGTTCCAGAATTCCGTTAGGGCAAGTAGTCCTCCAGGATTCGAGTTATTCCATACTAATGCACCTGCTGTGCTTACTTTTTGAATTTGCGCTGAAGATCCAGCAGTGACATACGAGTTACCTGCATTATCAACAGCAAATGTCCCTAGCCATACATTAGACGTGTCATACGGAGTATTATAGGTCCATTGAAGTGTTCCGGTAGAATTATACTTGAGGATCTGCATAGGCATAATACCGCCTAAAATGTAAACATTCCCTGTTGCATCCCTTTCACATTCCCAAACGACATCCCAATTGGTGTTGAAATTTGGCGTTTGTGTCCATGGATCAATGATCACTGTTTTGTTAGAATCGTAATGATCCAATTCAAACTGGATCTCTCTACCTCTTTGAGTAAACTTTGATCCAATGATCAAATCCTTGTTGTTTTCATAAAAAGTATAAGGCTCATGATCCACAATAGATCCGAAAATTGTAGGGATATCTATTTTCCCATTCAGAATGCTAATTTCTTTATCAAATAACATTTTGATTTGACTTGGATCTGCACCAGGATGAAGGATAATTGCATACTTAACACCTATCTCAGGGTGGACCGTGTATTCAATGTCAATTTTAGGATACAGATTTTTGTAAACCAGTTTGTTGAATCCTTTTGCATTTGAAATCCCAATGATCTCGCCGGAATTATTCGAAACGGAATAGTTATGGTAATCTTCGGTCATATCTGAAGCAGTAAGCTGAGAACTTTGATTCTTTTCAGCCCATATCATGTTTACCTTATCTTCTTTGAATGAAAATTTACCAATGAGCTTCTCAAATTTTCGTCTTTCTTCAGGTGATTTTGCCAATTCCAGACGGTATTGATCTCTGACCTCTTTTGGGATTTTAGTCGCCTCGAAAAAGGAATAGCAAATCCCTTTATCTCCGAAGAAAATACGAGTAGCTCCAAAATCAACAGCATATCTGATTTTTGCTGTTGAAGCATTCTGGTATTGATCAAATTGCCCCTTGTTCTCAATAAAAGATCGGCTTTTAGCGTAGTCTGCTTTCCATCCCGAAGGTTGAGAATTTTGAGAAAATGCGAATGCAGAAAAGAGTAGGATTACTAATGGTAGGAATAGTGTTTTTTTCATTACCGATAGTTATAAAAAACTACTACCCCTGAATCGTTTTGTAGTGAAATAGGAATAGTAGTTAGGTTAGATTGATTTATGTGACACAAATTTACCCTTAAGAAACAAAAAAAAATGAGGGGCTGCCCCCTCATTTTATTATTCGTATGGTTTGAATTTTCAAATCAGGCTGACACCTGTCATTTCGATCGGCTTTTGGATTCCTATCGCCTCAAGTATGGTCGGTGCCACATCAGCCAGAATACCGTCTTTTATACTTTTGCCTTCCGAATTCGTAACATAAACAACAGGTACTGGATTCAAAGAGTGAGCTGTGTTTGGTGTACCATCTTCATTTATTGCATAATCTGCATTACCATGATCTGCGATCACGATAAATTCATACCCCAGTTCTTTACCGGTTTCCACAACGCTTCTCAGACATTCATCAACCGTTTCAACTGCTTTAACAATTGCGCTGTATACGCCAGTATGACCAACCATATCTGGATTTGCGAAATTCAGACAAATAAAGTTTGGTCGTTCATCCTTCATGAATGCATTGATCTTATCCCTTACTTCAAAAGCACTCATTTCAGGTTGAAGGTCGTATGTTGCTACTTTTGGTGAATTCACTAAAATTCTTGATTCACCGGGAAATGTCTCTTCTCGACCTCCGCTGAAAAAGAACGTTACATGTGGATACTTTTCTGTCTCTGCTATGCGAACCTGAGTCAATCCTGCATTGGAGATCACTTCACCCAATGTAAGATTGAGATTATCTTTTTCGTATATGACATGTATGTTCTTGAAAGAAGAATCATAGTTCGTCATTGAGCAATAGTACAAGTCAAGCTTGTGCATGTTCTGCTCATGAAAATCCTTTTGAGTTAAAGAAATAGTGATCTCTCTTGGTCTGTCCGTTCTGAAATTAAAATTGACAACGATGTCTCCGTCTTCAATAACAGCAACAGGAGCATCGTTTTCGGTGATCACGATCGGCTCGATGAATTCATCTGTAACATTGTTCGCATATGAATTTTTTATTGCTTCTGTCGGAGACGAGAATTTAGCTCCCTGGCCTTGTGTCAAAAGGTCATATGCCAATTTGATCCTTTCCCAACGGTTATCTCTGTCCATGGCATAATAGCGTCCGATAATTGAAGCTATTTTCCCCGTTGAACCTTCTATCGTTGACTCCAGTTCACTGATGTAACCCAATCCACTTTTAGGATCACAATCTCTACCGTCAGTAAACGCATGGATGAACACCTTCTCTAACCCAAAATCAGCTGCCATTTGACAAAGCGCGTACAGATGTTCTTGTGAGCTATGTACACCACCTTTGGAAACAAGACCGATAAAATGAACTTTTTTATTTTCTGTTTTTGCCTTTTGAAACGCTTGAGTTAATACGGGCAAATTGAAAAACTCTCCATCCCTGATCGACTTGTTAATTCTTGTCAGTTCCTGATATACGATTCTACCCGCACCAATATTCATGTGTCCCACTTCTGAATTTCCCATTTGGCCATCCGGAAGTCCCACATTTTCTCCACTGGTAAGCAGTGTAGCGTTCGGGTATTTTTGGTAAAGACTATCCATAAAGGGTGTGTTCGCATTGAATATAGCGTCTGAATTAGAGTGATTTCCGATTCCCCATCCATCAAGTATAATTAATCCGAAGTATTTATTCATGTGTAAAAGTCAATTGAAATACAGTTCCTTTTGGATCATTTGGAAGGCAAACGATTTCACCTTTAAGGAGCCTAACAAATTCAGCGGTAATATAAAGTCCTAAGCCACTTCCTTTCTGAGATCTAATTTCTTCGTCTTCAATTCTGTAAAACTTCGAAAAGATCTTTGTTCGATGTTCATTTCTTATTCCGACGCCCTGGTCCTCAATTCGAATCAAAAACTTTTTCCCGTCAGTGATTAGCTTAATAATGATCGGAGCTTCTCCTCCATACTTGATCGCGTTTTCGATGAGGTTCGATAAACAAGACTCCAGTAAAAGAAGGTCACCGGAAAGGACAATGCTCTCTGTCGGCAATTGAAGCTCAATTGTTTTTGAAGTGTGTTTTTTGAATCGATCCACCGTTTTTTGAAGTGATTGATTAACATCGATTCGTTCGAATGAATTGATGAGTACCTTGCTTTCAATGCGAGAAGCGTTGAGGATATTGTCGATCATTTGTTCGAGTCGATCATTCTCTTCTAGAGCTTTTGTAGCGATCTCATTTTTCTTGTCTTGATCGAGTTCGCGTTTCATGATCGTCTGCCAGAATAATTTGTTTGCGGCAACCGGAGTTTTCAATTCATGTGTAACGGAAAGCAGAAAGTTCTTTTGACGTTCGGCAAGCTCTAGGTCTTTACGAATGGATCCCCGAATTTTAAATAAACCAAATAAAAGGATTAGAAAGAATACCATTCCTTCTCCTATGATCATAACTATACGCTTTGAAATCGCCGTTTTTTCAATTCCGGCTTCTTCAGTTAGTTCAATTAAATGAAAGCCCCACCATGCAAATTGAAGCACAACATAAGCAGCGAGAAAATAAAATATGATCGCTGTTTGCCTTTTCATAGCAAATTAATAAGCTCTTTCGTTTTTGCCTTCCTTCCAGTTTATGAAGGCTTTATTGACAACTTTGTTTCCGCCCGGAGTAGGGTATTCCCCGGTAAAATACCAGTCTCCAAGATTATTCGGACAAGACAAGTGTAAATTTTCTACTCGTTGGTAGATGATCTCAACCTCTGCATTTAGACCAGCTGGGGTCAATAATTCTGCGATCTTTCTTGAAACGTCATCATCAGAGAAGGGTGCGTAGATCTCTTTCACATAATTCTTGATCTGTTCTTTTGGAAGGTTCTCCTGTTCTTTACATTTGGCATAAACCTCTTCAATAATATGTGAACGCCCCGTATCCTTTAACAATTGGACAGCTGCTTCAAAGGCAATGAAATCTCCCAGTTTTGCCATATCTATTCCATAACAATCCGGATATCTGATCTGTGGTGCTGACGATACTACGACTATCTTTTTGGGATTAAGGCGGTCCAGAATTCGAAGGATACTTTGTTTTAATGTAGTTCCTCTCACAATACTGTCATCAATCACTACAAGGTTATCTTTTCCTCTTATGACACTTCCATAAGTAATATCGTAGACATGAGCGACAAGATCATCTCTTGAATCATCCTGAGTAATAAAGGTTCTCAATTTTGCATCCTTGATAGCAATCTTTTCGATCCTTGCTCTTTGGTAGATAATCTCTTTCAGCGCTTCAGGTTCAGGATTCGAACCAAGGGAAAGAATCTGCTGATATTTTTTATCGTTCAAATGATCTTCAAGTCCTTTGATCATTCCATAAAATGCAACTTCGGCGGTATTAGGAATAAAGGAAAAAACAGAATTATCCAGATCAAAATCAATCGAATCAAGAACTTGTTTTACAACTTGTCTTCCGAGCTCTTTTCGTTCTTCATAAATCTCTTTATCATTTCCTCGTGAAAAATAGATTCTTTCAAAAGAGCACTTCAATGATCTATCGTCTGGTTCATTGATGAGTGTCTCGGTAGTCTCACCATTTTTCTTTATGATCAATGCGTGCCCAGGAGCAAGCTCCCTCACTTGCTCGTATTTTAGGTTGAATGCCGTTTGAATGACAGGTCTTTCAGATGCAACGACGCAAACTTCATCGTCCTCATACCAAAATGCCGGACGAATTCCAGATGGGTCTCTTAGAACAAAAGCATCTCCGTGCCCGAACAATCCTGCCATCGCATACCCGCCATCCCAGTCTTCAGAAGCCCTTTTTAGAATCTTCTCTACATTGATGGTCTCGGCAATTCGCTTATAAATATCAGCATTGCTATATCCAAGCGCATTTAGTTGGTGAAATAGTTCATCATTCTCCACATCCAAAAAGTGTCCGATCTTCTCTAGCACTGTAACCGTATCTGATTTTTCCTTTGGATGTTGGCCAATGTTCAATAAAACATCAAAAAGTTCATCGACATTTGTCAGGTTGAAATTTCCTGCAACTACAAGGTTTCTTGTTAGCCAATTATTTTGTCTGAGGAATGGATGACAGCTTTCAATAGAGTTTCTGCCGAATGTTCCATAACGAAGGTGACCAAGGAATAATTCCCCTGTGAATCCGGCATTTTTCTTCAGATAGTCAACATCTTTAAGTTTAGAAGGATCATCTTCACCGATCTGTCGAAATCGGTTGTTGATATAATCGAAAATATCTTGAATTGGTTTGCTGTCAATTGACCTGTATCGAGATATGTATCTTTCACCCGGTTCCATGTCGAATTTGATGTTAGCGACACCTGCACCATCCTGGCCTCTATTGTGCTGTTTTTCCATCAAAAGATGAAGCTTGTTCAAGCCGTAAAAGGCTGTCCCATACTTGTCTAAATAGAAAGAAAGAGGTTTTTTCAGGCGGAGTAGTGCGATTCCGCATTCGTGTTTGATAGCATCACTCATGGACCATTCTCTGAATTGAGTGGCAAAGTTACGGTTTTAATTAAACCGAATTATTAAAAATATTCACGATTTAAGCAACCTTTCAACGAAAATTATGTTTTAATTACAGGCTTCATTGGGTGTTTTCATGCTCCCTATGAACACACGTTTTTCAATGAATTGTCGTATTTTCGATATCAGATGAGACTACTTTCTGGAATATTGATTCTTCTGGTCAGTTTTGCGACTTGTGGGCAAGACGGATGGATGACCCCCAATCGTGGGCAATGGGACGATAGAATCCTCTACGATCTCGAATTGGATCATGGTGACTTTTTCATAGAAAAGGCGGGGGTTGTGAATTGACCCGTGAAATCTGCGAAAGACTCAAAAACCGGAACGTTCACCAGATGTTCACCCGAAATCGCCCATGTACTGTTGTCTTTTGTTACCAAGGCGTAAACAATACCTAAAGCCACTGCAACAATTGGACCTTGTATAATGGTAAAAATTCTGGCCTTTTTAGCCAAAACCATGTCCCACAATAACATGATAGCTAGACCTATGAATCCAATCAATGTGGCTCCAGGACTGATGAAGTCTAAAGTGTCGAACAATGTTTGAAAGGTGTTCGAGCCGTTACCTTCTACGAAAGCATCGTCACCGATCCAATCGGTGTCATAACCGAAGAAATGAGGGATTTGCTTGAGTATGATAATGATCCCTATCCCTGTGAGCATTCCTTTGATTACTGAAGAAGGAAAGAAATATCCGATGATTCCTGCCTTTGCAATCCCCATAATAACCTGAATCACCCCGGCAATTACAACAGCAACCAAGAATATTCTGAAATCACCGAAGGCCGTAATGGCTGACAACACGATGGCGGCGAGACCAGCAGCTGGCCCGCTCACCCCTACCTGAGATCCACTTATGGCACCGACCACTATACCCCCAATAATTCCCGCGATAAGGCCTGAAAATAATGGTGCCCCTGAGGCCAAAGCAATACCCAAACATAAA
>JALRFI010000011.1 GCA_023253775.1 Crocinitomicaceae bacterium | reverse complement strand
TTATGATTTTAGGTGTCTATAGCAGTGAGGTCCACCTCTTCCCTTTCCGAACAGAGAAGTTAAGCCCACTAGCGCTGATGGTACTGCCTGCTTCGCGGGTGGGAGAGTAAGTCGATGCCGCTTTTCTAAACCCTGATTACTGCGTAGTCAGGGTTTTTTGTTTTAGATTGATTCAAACCATTTTTAATTTAGACCGAGAATGACAGTGGAAACTGGATTATTGGTCATTGTCTTGTTAACGTTTGAAATGGTTCATGGATTGGAGCATGAGATCTTTACTGATATTTTTACTGTGTCAATACAAATGATTGCAGGTATTATAGTTGGACAAATTAATTAAACTTGTTCCAAGTTCTATCATTTTTTTGTTAAAAAATAAAGAAGTCCTTTCTGACGAATCACTTTAGTTTAATGAGGAAATCAAACTAGATATTAATTAAGTGACTTGTAATTACTAACCCATGTAGGGTCTAATACATCATTGAGTAATTTCCAGAAATTGGTATCCAGAAAGAAATCCGCATCAATTTGTTTGATTCCGTAGTTGTTGTACAAATAGATCTCCTGACCCGGCGCTGGTTTGTGAAGTTTATTGCTCCATCCCATTTCTGCTGATGTCCGATAAGGATAGGTAGAAAATCTAATTTTCCATAGAGAATCAAATGCTGGACAAAAAGTGATTGGTTTATTGGTGATTGAGTCTAGCTTAAAGCCACATGGTAGATTTCGCTCTTCGAAATAATTAATTCTTTTTGGATTGTAAATACTAGGCCAATAACCGGAGATGATCTTGATGAATTCATCTTGCGTGACTACTCTCTTATGAGTAAATACTCTTCCGTTATCCAAGAAGCAGACGAATGTAGTCATTGCAGAATTGGCTTGAAATGCCACTCGTACACCAAATACGGGTCTTGCAATCTCAGAGAACTGGATTGATGAGCAAATAAGCCATGCAAATATGAGATAGTAGAATCGCATGCAGTAGGTTACTGCAATTTACGATTTTTATTACGAAAGGTTATCAGGATAATAATTAGCGCGATTACTAGGTAAAGGGTGGACCAAATAACAGATTCAGTCATGAAAATAGTGAACAGAAATCCAGGAATAAGAAATATTGCCAGAAGATGAAATTTACCCTGATGATCAGACAAACCTATGAACTTTGTTAGGAGTGATACAGAAATGAAGCTGTATATCGAATTCTTCAAGATCGGAGATTTCCTCGAACTCATCAAAAAGACTTAAACCGATAAAGAAAGTGGTGGATGGACATTTTTTTAGAAAGCGATCATAATACCCTTTGCCGTATCCTACTCTGTTTCCATTTTTATCAAGTGCCAAAAGAGGAACTAGAACAATTTCAATATCCTTGATATTCACATTTTTCCCAAATCGGGGTTCAGGGATTCCAAGATTGTTTACATCCAATTGAGCCTGACTTTCATATAAAATGTGCTTCATGGATAAATTTGCTTCATTGATTTTTGGAAGCGCCATTCGTGCTCCGATAGAAATTCCTTTTTCAAGAATCATGTAGGTGTTTATTTCTCGGAATCGCTCAATAGGAAGAAAAACACTTACGGTCTTTTCGGTCATTTGAAAATTGGCAAAAAGTGATTCACAGATCATTTCAGACCTTTTCTCTAATTCACTAGGAGAAAGTAACCCTCTTATTTCCTTGTACTTAGATCGAATCTCTTTTTTGGTCATGTAATAATCGGTTGGGTTTTCAATAAGTTCTTAGACTTTCTGCTAACTTTTTGTTAGTTTTAATCGTCTTAAAAAGACAAAGCCTAAGAGCAACCTAAAATAGCTATTTTTTGTTGCACAGTGCCTTTCAAAAAAGAAAATAAACAAATGAAAATAATATCTATTTGTGCAGTCTCATTGATCTTTTTACAAAGCTATTCTCAAGAGGAAATTGTAACTGAATCAATTGAGGAGGATTACAACTATGAAATGATTGAACCTACTTTTCACTCGACTCGAGTTATCAATGGACATTCAGTTGAATCTTTAGGTAAAGGAGTGTTAGAATTTCGAATTGAGCACCGATTTGGAGATATCGCAGGAGATGAAGGGGGAGCACAAACGTTTTTTGGATTTGACAACTCATCAGATATCCGATTCGCTTTTGAATATGGGATTAATGATAAGTTAATGATTGGTCTTGGCAGATCAAAAGGTACGGGCGCACCATACAAATCTTTAATGGATGGATTCGTGAAATATAGAGCGATCAAGCAGGAGAAAGGTAAATCTCCATTGTCACTAACCGTTGTCGGCTCATCTTTCTTCACATACATGACAGCATCCGAGGGTCTTGGACAAGTTTCACATTTCCCGCAATGGCAGCATAGATTTGCATATAGCACTCAGTTGAATATTGCCCGTTCTTTTGGTAAAAGATTGTCTTTGGCTGTAATGCCAACCCTGGTTCATAGGAATTATGTCGCACAAGATGATGTTAATTCGCTTTTTGCAATGGGAGCTGCTGCACGAATCGGAATTTCCGATACGAAAGCAATTTTACTTGAATGTTATTACGGTATAACGGACGACGATTATAGATCATCCTATAAAAACAGCATAGGAATCGCCTATGAATGGATCACTTTCGGTCATAATTTTACAGTGAATTTTACAAATTCAAAAGGATTTGGTGAAGCACAATTTATTCCATATACATTTTCAGATTGGTTAAAAGGTCAATTCAGGCTTGGTTTTTGTATTTCTAGAAAATTTGAAAAAGGTTAACACATAGATTATGAAAAGATTTTTTTTACCAGTTTTAGGTGCTACACTTTTATTGACGTCTGCATTTGTTTCGTCTATCACTGCCACTAGTTATAGTATCCAGGACGGATATTCGATTGAATTTAAAAGTAAGGATCCATCAGGTGACTTTAATGTAACAGGAACAATTAAGTTTGATGAGGATGATTTGTCCAATTCGAAATTCGACCTTACATTTCCTGTTTCATCAATCAGCACTGGAAATGGGATGAAAAACAAAAAAGCGCAGACATCTGAATGGTTTGACGCTGGGAAGCATCCAGACATTAAATATGTTTCGAGTAAGATTGAGAAGTCTGGATCTGATTACGTTGTTTATGGTTCTCTTAAAATTAAAGGTATCGCTAAAGACAAAAAAGTTCCACTTAAGGTTACCAAGAAAGGGGATGGGCTAGTTTTTTCGGGCTCATTTCAGGTAAATAGAATGGATTATAAAGTGGGTAAGCCAAGTCAGGCTGTTCCTAACGTTTTGAATATTGAATATTCGATCCCGGTTAAAAAGTAAGATGATGTTTAAACAAACTTTAATTCATGGTATTGTCTCAGCAATTTTAGCATCTATTGCTTGTCTGATTTATACCTTTTTTTATTTCAGTGTATTAGTTGATTTTTCTGAAGCTGCGGGCACTCTGCACGTTATTTCAACATGTTTCATGGTCGTTTTAGCGGCTAGTTTCATTCATTTAGGGATTAGAAAGGTCATTAATAATGAGAACATTGCTGATACAGTTTTTGGGTTGTTATTTGCAGCTTGTTCTTTAGGATCAGTTTTTTATATTCTTAAGGCCAATGATCCCGTATTCAAGAATGAGGACGCTGCTTTGATGATTGATTTCTACAAAGGATTCATGATGCCAATGTTATTTTTTCCTGCATTAGCATGGTTTTCGGTCAAACCATTGTTCTTGAACAAACGTTCTTAATTCTATGAAAATTACATTTTATTCGTTCATCGTTGTATCGTTATTTTTGTTTGTCACTGCATCTTGTAAAAAAGATAAGGTAACCTCTATTTTGAATCCGAATTGTACAGATACAATTTATTTTAATCAGGAAATTCTTCCTTTGATAACAGATAATTGTACAAGTTGTCATGATGTTGGCAATTCAACGGGATATACCTTTACAAACCATACTAATATATCCGCTAATGCAAGTTCTGCATTGAATGCTATGAGGGGAGATGGATTTCAGTTGATGCCTCAAAATGGTCCGGCATTACATGATTCTTTGATTCAAAAATTCAACTGTTGGATCAATCAAGGTAAACTAAATAATTAAATTTGTACAAAAGCTAAACTATGAATAAAAACTACACATTAATTGGGGCTGTTTTGGTGGCAATTGGTTCAATTGCCATGCAGAGAACAGGTAAGATTGAAATCAATAAGTATCTGGATAAAAAAATCCACCTAAGCTCAGGAGGTGCTCCGATTTCGAAAACTGGTGCACCTGGTGAACAAAATTGTACTTCCTGCCATAGTGGTACAGCACAATCAGGATCGACTGAAAACGTCTTTGTCCTATTAGATGGATTTACCCAAGTAACTTCATACTTACCTGGTCAGACATATAATGTTTCTGTATCAATGAGTTCTGCTCCTGCTAAAAAAGGTTTTCAGGCGACGGCTCTTGATGCATCGAATAACATGGCTGGTACTTTTGTTGGTCAGGTAGGAGGTGGAACAGCCGTTTCTACTTCAACTGCATTGTCAAGACAATATGCTAACCACACTGCTGCCTCAAATACCTCGGCAAATATGGCATGGATATGGCAATGGACTGCTCCCTCAACCGATGTTGGAAATGTAACTTTCTATGTAGCAACAAATAAAGCGAACAACAACGGTAGTGACAATGGAGATGTAATTTACACATCACAGCATATTGTTGGAAGTGCTGCTTCAGTGAATGAAAATGATAAGTTCGATTCAGACTTTACTGCAGGATTTAATAATAGTTCTAATGTATTGACAATGTCGTTCAATAGCTTGATCACAGGAGAAATGTTTTTAAATTTGGTTGACGTGAATGGTAGATCGGTATTTACAAACAACCTTGGTAATGCTTCAATCGGAAATAATAAGGAGCATATTGTTATACCATCAGAGGTAAAATCTGGAATTTACTTTGTGAACTTGTTCGTTAATAACAATTCAATGCAATCGAAGATCATGATTCAAAAGTGATGGTTGATCGCTCGAAAATATGAAAGGCTCCTAATGGAGCCTTTTTTAATTTAAACGTTTCTCAACCAAATCATTTACCTTCCTGAAAAACTGCTGCGGCATGTAAGTACGCCATTCAATGTCTTCCAATTCTCCTCCCATTAAAAAGTAGTGATCTACTCCGATCTTTTCAAATTCGCGAATGACATGATCATGGAAATTGATCAAAGCAATCCATCCATCATCCACTTCATCAAACCACTCTTCGTAATAGCTGTCATCAGAATAATGAAAGTTCAATACATTTTCTCCTATGATGATAAATTTATTGATCCCTTCGAGCATTAAAGGTTCAATTATGTCCCTCTTCAGGGTCATGATGTCATTTTCAATGGCGTCGTTCCACTCTCCGATCATTTCAATGATCACGTATCCTTTATCGTAATCAGCAAATAGGATCTTCAGGAAAAGAGTTGGAGATCCAAAATAATCCCATTGTGGATGAAGATAAAAATTGTAAACTGTATTATTGAACTCAAATTCACTATACTCTCTTTCATAAAAAGGAGAGTGCGGATCTTCTGATGCGATATAATACAAGCGCCAGTCATAATGAGGTTCAATAAAGTGCATGGACAAAAATAATTCATCGTGGCATAAGATGTGTAAGAAGAGGTAATCTTAATTTGTCTAAATTTGATCATCAAAACATTGACCATGAAAAAAATCTTTTCGCTGTTAGTTCTGTCTGTCCTATTGTTTTCTTGCGGAGGTAATAAAGACGAACGGCCAATCCAGGAGTTTTTATCGGCTTTCATGAATCATCATGAGACGATTGTGGCTTTTGGGAAAGTAAATTTGAATGAGATCCTAAAAAAATCGGAATACAAATCAATACCTAAATTCGGTATGATCCTGAACAAGGAACTGGATGAATTAGGGAATAGTTTGAATCTTGAAACACCTGTTCATTTTGCATTGGAAGGTCCCTTTGCAGAGGATGGCACTCCTGCCACAACTTATGGTTTCTTGGAAGTAAAGAATTCTGATTCTCTGGTTGCCAACTTAACAAGAAAAGGATTTGATCTTAACAAAGAGGGTGAGATTCATTTCTTTGAAAGCGGAGACGTAGCATTTGGTATTAAAAAGAACCTTGCTATCATGATCACAAAGAAAGGAGACTTCGATGGAAAGAAATTTACTATTGAAGCCTTCAAGAAAGTGACGGATGATGTTTCCGGAGGAAAAGTTGATGAGATTCTAAGTACCGATGGAGACTTGGTCGTAGGTGTTTCAATGAATAACTTGTACAGCACATCGAATACTGACTTGAACTCTTTGAGCAAGGAAAAACAAGCTGAAGTGGAGAAAATGGTGGAGGATTCTTATGTAATGAGTATGCTTCATCTGAATGAAGGAGAATTGGTTTTTGAAACAAAGAATCTTTTTTCAGAAGCATTGGCAAGCAGAATGTTCTTTAAGGAAGATAATAGTGCAAAATTGGTATCAAAGCTGGGTACAGGAGAAGCAAGGATTGGATTGTCAACAAACATTGACATGAAGAAAATGCAGCAGTTCCTTGATGAGTTTTCGCCAAATACATTAAAAGAACTTGCTTCTTTAATAGGTGCGCCTGCACAGATTGCATTAATGTCTGGAGGGGATGATGCCTTGGCAGGTTTACTTAGTGGTCAGATTGGAGCTGTAATGGTTGGTAATCCTTTGGAAAGTGGTGCAATGGAGCCGGATTTCAATGTTTATCTTGGAATTGAGAAGAATGGTTATGAACTAGCTAAAACGATGGAAGAGTTTTTGAAGATCGGTATGGCAAAAGTGGAATTATCTTCATCAAGTCTTGCAGCATACTCGGATCCTGCATTTTTACCGCAAGCTGGAAAGAAGATCAAAATTCCTAAAGGGTGTGAGAATTTTGGTAAAAATGGGATCAACTTCTTTGTTAATCTGGACGGTATTGACACAGAAGAGTTTATGCTTGAGGATGAGCAGAGGCTTATTTATCTTGTTAAATACGTGAACTTTGAAATGAATAACAACGGTAGCAAGTTGATCGTGAAAGCGAAAGACGGTAACCAGAATATAATGAAACAAGTGGCTGATATGCTGATCGAAGATTTCTCTGATCGGATAGCCGGAATGTCAATTTAAAAGAAAAACCCTCGAGAGAGGGCTTTTCTTTTATAGCTCAGCGAGTGAGCAGTCATAAATTTCTTCGCAATGTTCATAGATCAGGTCATGCAAGATCAATTGAGCTGCAAGGGCCAATTGGGTATAATTTTGAGAATTGTTTCCGAATCCGGCAGCACTTGTTTGCCACATGGATTTAATTAATTCAATACTACCTTCTGTCGGATTGATCTTTTTAACGACAGCACTAACATTCATCGAACCTGCATGATACACATGTAGGACAAAAAGTCTAAACCAAAGGTCACTTTCATTATAAGTTAATCCATGAGCCTTTAGAATTCTTTTGGCTTCAGGAACACAAACTCTGCTGATCAGTCTGGCAGCTCCGTAGGCGCAACGGTCAAAGTTTGTGCGTTCATCTACCGATGAATTCACAATTAAGCCCTGAGCTCTCGCTACATCAGGCATTAATTGAAATGCTCCATAGGCACCTGAAACAGATTTCTTCAATTGTCCAGGACTTTCAATGAGTAAGATGGCCTGAGCATACCAAGGGTCAACATTATTCTTTTCAAAAACTTCTATACCTCTTGATAATTGAGGGTAGACATCCTTAAACCGATAAAAGTCATTTTTACCTGTTGTTACGTAAATGCGCTCATCTGGAGAGATACCATATATCCTTTTCAAGCTGTCTTTCACAAGTCCTTTTTGATATTCAGATTGAGCTGACCAATTTCGAATAGACATTTTTGTTAGAATTTGCCTATTGGAGGCAACGTTAATTAGGCACGAATCCGGTGAAAGGGTCATGATCTGTTTCCAGAAATTTGGTTGTGGTAAAGTGTCCCATCGATCAGAAAAAAGAGCATCGGCATCCATAATTACAGACACTTCCGAATTGGCTTGAACTTCCACTTTTTCATCGTCCCATGAATTGTATGGCTGAGCATAGCCAAACGGTGCTATGCACCAAAGTGCTGCATTGAGAAGGAGGAGATATTTAATTTTCATGCAGGGTTTGAGTATTAACAGTTCCTAAATCTAACAAAAAAACGATTTATTAACAACAGGTTACTACTTTTTAAACAATCTGTTGGCTTATCTTATTTTGTACTTTTGTGGAGATGATCAGAAAGATACTTTCCTTCCCCCTTGTGATCCTAGTCAGGTTCTATCAATGGTTTATTTCACCGATCTTTCCGGCAAGCTGCAGATTTACGCCAACATGCTCGCATTATACAATCGAAGCATTACAGGAATGGGGTCCAATTAAGGGTTCATATTTATCGATCAAGAGAATACTGAGCTGTAATCCATGGGGTGGACATGGTCATGATCCGGTACCCAAACGTCATTCGCACGCTGATACTTCCGAATGACGATCGATCCATTTTATGAGTAGTCCTCCCTTTGCGACTTCATATATAAATAAGGAAACTACAGGAAGGTATTCGATCCATCTTAGGGTCTCAAAATATTCTTTTGATACAGGGTCGTAAAAGGCATATGAAAGAACAATGGTCATTGACCATAGTACGATCGAACTGAAACCACTTATGACGCCCAAAAACAGCATTGTTATCAGATACCAGGGGTGCACTGTCGAACTCAAAAGAAAATAAAGAAATAATGCGATTGTCATCCGTCGAAAAACCCCATTCCAGTTTTCAGGAATTCCGATTAACGACAAGAGTAAAATGATCTTGATGGTAATTCGTGAAAGGTAGGGTGCATAGATCCTGGTCATGTTCCAGTCATATTTCCATTTTCCGTAATGAAGGAAGAGTTCCAGAATGGAAGAATTAAATTCGAATACCCCGAAATATAGACGCATTCCATCCATATAATGACCGAATTCCAGTTTGTCGAATGACAAGTAAAACAGGATGAGCGTTGTTATAGTGATTAAAACATAGATCAATGAGGAAACAGCAATTTTCACTTTTCTAAAAATGAAAGGTAAAAGTACGATGGGTAATAATTTAAAGTTGATCGACACGGACCAAAAAAGAGAAGATACCAACCATTTTTGTCTCACTAGAAAATAAAAAGAGATACATAGAAACATGACCATCATTCCTTCGAAGTGGATATTATAGATGGTTTCTTGCAATACCAGTGGATTTAAAAGATAGTACCAGGCAAGCTTCTCAGATCGATTGATCGATTTCAGAAATTTGATCAGATATAATCCAGTCATCAAATGTGAGGAAATAAGGATCAATCGAAGAATGGTAATCGCAGTGTATAGATCATCAGTAAGAAAGGCACTGAATCTGAAAAAGAGCTGATTAATTGGTGTGTATACTGTTGGATTCGACTTTGAAAGATCGCTCATGCCATGATAAAGAGATGCCAAATAATTGTTATCTCTGAAATGTGTGATAAGCTGTTCCGGTGTATTTCGGTAGGCACTATATCCTTTGGTAGCGATTTCACCATCCCAAATAAAACGGTAATAATCAACTGTCAAGTTGGGAAAGTCAAAGAGAAATAGGATTAAGGATAATGAAAGAAGGGCCCAGAGATATTTAACAGGGATTTTACGAATGATCAGCTGGAACAAAGAAAAACTAACTAAATACCACATTAAGATCCCCTCAAACTGATCAGTATAATCGAACCTTGTGGTAAGGTAGAGTGACAACAAATAAATAAGGGTGATCAAAATTGAAATGACCACCCTATAATTCCAGTTTCCTGTCATTGATTATTTTCCGGATTCTCTAACTTCTTTGATCGTGTAGAAGAATACAAGACCGTATCCTGTTGCAAGCATCAAGTGGAATGGAACCATTCCAAGATCACCGTATATCGCACGATTCACCGCAGTAAATGCAAATAAAAGGAACAATAATAGTTCTCCTATATTGATAATCGAAAGACTTTTCTTGTCGTATTTATTTCCTTTGAATTCACCCTTCTTCGCCACATTGAATTTAGGAGTTCTCACGAATGAACTTTTGATTCCCATATATCCTTCAATTACTGCAACCGTGTTACTCAAGGATAATCCCATGGAAACGATCAGGAATTCAAAGAAACGTCCGACGAATCTAAAGAATGAGCCTATTTTTTTCTCGGTCTTGTCTCTATATGATTGCCAGTAATAGAACATCAAGAAGATCGTACTAATGATAAAGAAAGCCATAAATTGTAGAATCAGATTCAGATCTGAGAAACTGTCTTTGATCTGCAGAACAGGCACGCTCAATAAAGATACAACCAAGATGAAAATGAAGACCGAAGAGTTGAATAAATGAGACATCCCATGAATTCTGTCTGATAATTTGATTCCTTTAGTTGTGATCAAACGTCTACGCATTTTGATGAAACACTCTGCTCCACCTTTCATCCAACGATGCTGCTGACTTTTCAATGCAGACATTGTAATTGGTAATTCAGCAGGTGCAATCACATCTTCCAAATATTTAAACTTCCATCCTTTCATCTGAGCTCTGTAGCTAAGGTCAAGGTCTTCGGTAAGCGTGTCATGTTCCCATCCACCTGCATCTTCAATACATGTCTTTCTCCAGATCCCTCCGGTTCCATTGAAATTGATGTAGTGTCCGGCTGCGTTTCGTCCTCCTTGCTCAATGGCAAAGTGACCATTCAAACCGAAAGCCTGGAGTTCTGTCAATAATGAATAGTCCTTATTGATGCGTCCCCATCTAGTTTGAACAACGCCGATCTTATCGTCCTCGAAATAAGGCATTGTCTTTTGAAGGAAATCTGCATCCGGAATAAAATCTGCGTCAAAGATGGCAATGAAGTCTCCCTGGACTCTGTCCATAGCAGCATCAAGTGCTCCAGCTTTATACCCTGTTCTATCAACTCTGTGAATGTGCTCAATATTATTTCCTTTGGCTGCTACCTCAGCAACTTTTTTAGCGATCACATCCTTCGTTTCATCCGTAGAATCGTCGAGTACCTGGATCTGCAATTTATCCTTTGGATAATCAAATGCCGCACAGGTTTCAATGATTCGTTCGGCTACGTACAATTCGTTGAACATCGGTAATTGAACAGTAACCATCGGAGCTTTAGCAGGATCAAATACAGGCTTTACCTCGTTATTTTTCTTCTTTTTGTTCTTCACGTATGCAATCGCAAGAGACAATTGCAAAACTGAATAGAAGAAGATAAGGATCAGACAAAAAGCGTAGATTCCTAGAATGATCTTTCCGGTCAAATGAGACCAGTAATGTTCTTTAATGATCTTCTCGCCGTCATTATTTGTTGTTTCGCGATCACCCCAGTTAAACATCCAAGCAACCTTTAACGAAGTTTTAAAGGTCTCATCGTCCTCCATGTTGAAGGTATAATGTTCCTTGTGATCTTTCTCCGTGATTTCAAATAAGTTGAAGGTTTTCGAGTTGTAATCCTTATCGATTACCTTTAAGCGGTACTTTCCGAAAGGAACATTTTTGAATTTGAAGATTCCGTCAGCATCCGTTTCAGTGATGATGGTTTTTCCGTTGGTGGTATTCTTCAGTGCAACTTCCAATTCATCGATCGGACGCATCGTTTTTTCATCAAGAAATTTTCCTTCAACGAGTTTGCTCTGACCAATCAACGATGTTGACAACAGAGTAAAAGTCATAAGCAGTAGTAGTAGCGATCTTAGCATAATAGCTGCAAAGTTTTATTTTCCGAACGGACAAAGTTAATCAAAATCGATATTTAAGGACGGCAAATGTGATTTTTATTCCCGCCATAATTGTACCCTTGATTGTCCCGGAAACTTTGGATATGCCGATCCTTTGCCTGTAATGCACTTCGACCTCTTTGATCCTGAGCTTTTTTTTGATGGCTTTGATCTGCATTTCTATTGTCCACCCATAGGTTTTGTCTGCCATTTTGAGACTGAGTAGAGAACTTGTTTTGATGGCTCTATATGGGCCGAGATCCGTAAATCTGAACCCATAAAATATTCGGATGAGTCTTGTTGCGAGCCAGTTACCAAAAACTTGTTGAGGTGTCATGGATCCCTTTTCACGATACTTACCGACCCTACTTCCAATTACGAAATCTGCCTTGTTGGTTAAAATAGGACCGATCAGCAAAGGCATTTCGTCGGCATGATCTGCGTGATCACCATCCATGAATACGATCAGCTCAAAACGATGTTCAGAAGCATATGCGATTCCCCTAAGACATGCCCAACCATATCCTTTTCGGTTTTCAATTAAAACAATGGCTCCGGCATCTTGCGCTTCCTGTTCGGTATTGTCTATAGATCCATTGCTGACGACAATGACTTCCTCAACAATGGATCGATCGATCTCTTCGACCACCTTTCGGATGGAAGGACCTTCATTGAACGCAGGAATAATTACACAAACCCTCATTTATTCAAGAAAAATTGGTTCTGTGATCGTCCAGTCGTAAGGTTCGAACTGAATAGTTGGATTCGAGTAGATAGGAATGATACCTTTAGCTAACATTAATTGAATTATTCCTGACTGACTTCCAAAGTCATCCTTGTACCAGTCAAAGATCTCGCTAATTTCTAGGGTATTGTTTATGGGATCATATTTCGAGGTTCCACGAATGAAAAGATCCTCAGACTGCTCGAGTTGGTCTTCAATCGCCGATGAATGATAATAGGAAACTGGTGGGCATGAAGCAGCTCCACAATTGAGAGCAAAATGTATTCTGTTATCAAGCTTTGATGGACTCAATTTGTCATTGAAAAGAGCGCTTTTTCTTCTTAGAATGCTATTTTCGATATCGTTCAAAGAAATGTTTTCGGAAGCGATGGAGATATTTTTAGCATTGAAAAAAGCATCCTTATTGCTATAAATGCCATTGAGTTGGTCTAACTCGATCTGAACAAATGCATTGTAAATATTGATCCAGAAAGATTTTTTTTCTTCGTCCGATCTTAAGCCATTTTCCAATACCTCAAGATCACTTTTTTTCAGAGTATCCCGATAGGGAGCTGTATCTGATCCATTACGAACCGCCGTAAGCAATCGAATACTAAAAGCTTCCGGATCATCCGGTGTAAGTACATTCTTTGAGCCGCAGGAAGTAATAAGTAGAAGGGGGAATATGAAGGAAAACAGCCTCATACAAAAAGATCGCCCGAAGGCGATCTGAAAATTATTTCCAAACTCCCATTTTATTAAACTTCTCGATCCTGTTTTTGATCCTTTCGTCCGGAGCGAGTTCTTGAAGCTCTTTAGTTGCTTTCTTGATGTATTTTTTAACACTGTTAAAAATCGTTTGATGATCTCTGTGAGCTCCATTACTTGGTTCTTTGATTACATCGTCAACAAGACCATTTTTCTTCATGTCTTCAGAAGTCAGCTTTAATGCATCTGCAGCTTTTTCTTTGTAATCCCATGATCTCCAAAGGATCGAAGAACATGATTCAGGAGAAATAACCGAGTACCAGGTATTCTCAAGCATTACTACCTTGTCTCCAACACCGATTCCCAAGGCTCCACCTGACGCTCCTTCTCCGATGATAATGCATATTACAGGAACTTTTAGTCGCATCATTTCATAGATATTTCTTGCAATTGCCTCACCCTGACCTCTTTCTTCTGCTTCCAATCCTGGGTATGCTCCAGGAGTATCAATAAAGGTAATTATTGGCTTATTGAATTTCTCAGCCATTTTCATCAAACGCAATGCTTTACGGTAACCTTCAGGA
>JALRFI010000208.1 GCA_023253775.1 Crocinitomicaceae bacterium | reverse complement strand
GACCTTCGGAACCACAATCCGACGCTCTAACCAACTGAGCTACAACCTCCGTTTTGGTGGCTGCAAATATAGTTATTTTCTGTTTTTATCAACTGTTAAGCACATTTTTTTTTAAATTTAGGAAGTAACCATTAAGCAGTTCATTTTGCGAGAGTTTGTTATTGAAGAGTTTCATAAACGAGTGTTTGAAGAATCCTATGAAAGGATTTTTAAATGTCTCACCCTGATCAAAGAAGAAGAGCTCTGGAAACAGCCTTCTAAAGATATTCCCTCAATAGGGAATTTGATCCTCCATCTGTGCGGTAACGCAAGACAGTGGATGTTGTCAGGATTGGGTGATCTCACAGACAATAGAGATAGAGAACAAGAGTTTGTTCCTCAGCAAAACATTAAAAAAGCAGAACTCGTCTTTTTATTACAACATCTCAGAGTAAGTCTAAGGGAATTATTAGATGAACTGGATCAGAGGAAGTTGACCGATCGTTATACGATTCAAGGGTTTGATGTGACAGGTTTTTCTGTGTGTATCCACGTCATTGAACATTTTTCTTATCATACAGGTCAAATTACTACATTAACCAAACTATACACTGGAAAAACTACGGGATATTATTTGGGAATCAATTTGAACCGACATAATCTCAAGAACTGATAACTATTTGTTAATAATATCCTTTGTTTATTAACCGATTCACTGTTTTGCACGTTAACTTTGTAGAAAAGATATTGAAATGCTGAAGATTGGTGTTTTAGGTGCTGGACATTTAGGAAAAATCCATATTCGTTTATTGCTTGAATTGAATGATCAATTTGAATTTGTGGGATTTTATGATCCAAGTGATTCAAATGCTTCTGAAGCAATTGAACAGTTCGAGATAAAAAGATTTGAAACGATACAATCGCTGTTGGATGCTGTAGATTGCATTGATATTGTTACACCGACACTTTCTCATTTTGATTGTGCGTCTCAGGCGCTAAGAAAAAGTAAACATGTCTTTATCGAGAAGCCAGTTACCGAGACGGTAGAAGAAGCAAAAATGTTAATGGAATTGGCAAGGGAAGCAGATGTAAAAGTTCAAGTTGGACACGTTGAACGATTTAATCCTGCTTTTCAGGCTTGTATTCCTTACTTAAATAAACCGATGTTTATTGAGACGCATCGTCTTGCACAATTTAACCCAAGAGGAACTGATGTGCCTGTTGTGCTTGACTTGATGATCCATGATATAGATATCATTTTAAGTGTCGTTAAATCGGGAGTTAAAAGAATATCCGCATCTGGTGTAGCTGTTGTCTCTGATACTCCTGATATTACTAACGCACGAATCGAATTCGATAACGGATGTGTAGCTAATTTGACAGCATCCAGAATTTCGATGAAGAATATGCGTAAATCCAGGTTTTTCCAGAAGGATGCATATATTGGTGTTGATTTCCTCACCAAAGAGCTCGAAGTAGTCAGAATGGAAGATGTACAAGGAGACCCCGATCCATTAGACATCATTTTTGATCTCGGAGAAGGAAAACCGGTGAAAAAGATCCTTTTTGATAAACCTGAATTAGAAGCGACAAATGCGATCAAAGAAGAACTAAGAACTTTCGGTGAAGCAATTGTAAATGACACAGCTACAGTTGTTACTTTGGAGGATGGCTTCTGGGCTCTTGATGTCGCTCAGCAAGTTCTGGATAAATTAAAAATGTCTGGAAGTTTAGTTTCAGACAATATTCAGGTATAACTGTCGTTAGATTGTTACTTATGAAAATCATTGTAGCTGCATTTTCTATTCTACTTGTTCTTACTTCTTGTGTGAAGAATAACCCGGATCCATCATGGATTGAGGTGAGCGAATGGACTTTGGAATCTAATCCTAATCTAAGTGGGTTAGAGGGAGAGTTAACAGCGAACCTAACTGAAGCCTGGCTATATGTAGATGATGAGATCATTGGTGTTTTTCAAGTCCCATTTAAAGTTCCTGTTCTCAAGGAGGGTACTTCAACGATTAAAATTTTTCCAGCGATCAAAAATAACGGGATATCTGCTACCAAAAAGATCTATCCCTTTTTAAAGGAATATCAGATTACTGTAAATCTTACAAAAAATCAAGTTACTACTATCGATCCTGTCACTCATTATAAAGATGGACTATCATTTTTTATAGAAGATTTTGAGGATGCAGCTTTAAAGATTATAAGTGATCCAAATTCATCTACTGGTATTTTTCCCGGAAATGACCCTTTGATTCTTCAGTCATTCAATGGGAACTTTTATGGTCGTGTCGATCTGAATACAACAGATACAACATGGATCGCCTATACGAATTTTGAGACTATAGGAGGAGGTGATATCCCTCGCGGAGCTGAAGCCTATCTTGAAATTGATTTTTACAACACCAATAATGTGATCACTGGTTTACTTGCAATTTCACCATCTTCGACCAAGCCAAACCCCAATATTCAATTGAATGCTCAAAGCCCTACAACAGTGAAGTGGAAAAAGATCTATATCGATCTAAGAGAACTCGTAGGGAATTCAGATCAACAAGCCTATTTTGAACATACCTTTCAAGCAGAACTTGATGAAGGTGATGCAGAAGGATTTATCATTATTGACAATATTAAACTGGTCCATTTTTAAGTATGCGTGTACTTACCTTTCTGTTTGTTTTACTGGATTGGTTTTTTGCTACGGTTTCTTGGGGAGCTTTTTACTATTTTAGAAAAGTACTAATTGAGAAAGTAGATTTTACGACAGATTCAACCTTCTATATTGGTATTTCTGCTGTGCCCATTTTATGGTTATTGATCTTTTATTTTCAAGGGACTTACTTCGATGTAAAAAGGTTATTTCGATTCAGAGTATTTAACCTGACTTTTGCGGGGGTCTTGATCGGATCAGTACTCCTGTTCTTTACTCTTCTACTGGACGATCAGATAAACAGTTATCAAGAATATTACAAATCCATTCTCTTACTATTTTCCATTTATTTTTTGTCTATCGTAATTCCGAGATTGATCTTTGTAACCATCGTAGTGAGGAAGATACATCAGGGGAAAATGGGCTTCAAAACGCTTCTTATAGGTGGTAGTGATAGAGCAGTCGAGATTTATAATGAACTCGTTCAATCTTCCAAAAGGACAAATGATTTTATAGGATTTGTCAATCTCAATGGAGTTGATAGAAAGTTAGAGGGAAGTCTTGAATACCTTGGTCATGCAGATCAATTAGAGACGATAATGATTGGACATGAGGTGGAGGAGGTCATTATCGCGTTAGAAAGTGTAGAACATGATCGACTTAAGTCGATTATTTCAAGGATTGAAGGTGGAGACATGGTCATCAAGATCCTTCCGGACATGTACGACATCCTTTCTGGATCCGTTAAAATGACGAACATCTTTGGTGCTTTACTTATTGAAGTAAATGCAGAAGTGATGCCCTTTTGGCAACAATCGACGAAGCGTTTTATTGACGTTTTAATCTCTGTTTTGGCCTTGATCATTTTACTCCCATTGTATATTGTTTTGGCTTTTTTGGTTAAGATGTCTTCTTCTGGACCGGTATTTTTTCTTCAGGAAAGAATAGGGAAAAATGGTAAGCCATTTCAAATCATAAAGTACAGAACGATGTTTGTTGATGCTGAAAAAATGGGACCACAACTTTCGTCTTCACATGATCCAAGAATTACTCCGGTAGGTAGATTTTTGAGGAAAACAAGATTAGATGAGTTTCCTCAATTCATTAATGTAATATTGGGGGATATGTCACTTGTAGGCCCAAGGCCGGAAAGACAATATTATATTAACCAAATTTCTGCTGTAGAGCCGCAGTATCTTCACTTGAACAAGGTTCGTCCTGGTATAACATCTTGGGGACAAGTGAAGTTCGGATACGCTGAAAACGTTGATCAAATGCTACAAAGAATGAAATTCGATCTGTTGTATTTAAAGAATAGATCGTTAGCATTAGATTTCAAGATAATGCTTTACACAGTACTGATTATTTTTAAAGGAAGCGGGAAATGATTACTTAATTTTAAAAGTAAACATGACTTTACCATTTAACACACCTTTTAAGGTATCACCAATCTGAACGGGGCCAACCCCGGCAGGTGTTCCAGTAAATATTAAGTCTCCTGTTTTGAGGGTTATATATTTTGATATGTAGCTAATGATCTGGTCAATTGAGAAAAGCATATCTTTCGAATCGCCTTTTTGCTTCAACTGATCATTTTGAAAAAAATCGAATTCAATCTGATCTTGAAATTCAGATTTATCAATCCATATGTTTGAAATAGGAGCACTATGCTCAAAAGCTTTAGCCTTTTCCCATGGAAGGCCTTTTTCTTTGCATTCTGACTGTAAGTCTCGTGCAGTAAAATCGATCCCTAAAGAATATTTAGAATAATATTTATGTGCAAATTTTTCTGAAATATTTTTACCATTCTTTTCAATCTTCACGACCAATTCACACTCGAAGTGAAGGTCATTTGTGAATTCAGGAAAGTAAAAATCATTTCCATCTTTTAATATTGAGGTGTCTGGCTTCATGAAAAATACCGGCTCGGTGGGAATCTCTGCTTTCATTTCTTTAGCGTGATCTGAATAGTTTCTGCCAATACAAATGATTTTCATGAAGCTTATTTGAATTTATTTTTAAGAGCATCCAACTTAGACTGTAAATTTTCTTCTTCTTTTTTTGACTTTTCCTGTTTTTTCCTTTCGTTCTCTAACTTGATCTTTTCCATCTCCAACTATGATAGTTGTCAGTTCCATCTGTAAATGTAAACCAGATAAATTCTTGATTATCCAAAACATCCTGCCAGATGCACTCGGTCTGATCATCTGACCATACCATACAACTACCATTAGTATATG
>JALRFI010000070.1 GCA_023253775.1 Crocinitomicaceae bacterium | reverse complement strand
CTATTTCAAAAGTAAACTCTCTTGCTCCTGGTTTGGACATGATGAGTATTCCAGATCAGATCCCGGTAAAAGTTGATGTACTAGGTTCGGTCATGAATCCTAAGATTACCTCGAACTTCAAAGAGTCATTGATGGAAGCTTCCGGAAACCTGAAAGATAATTTGATCAACAATATCAAGGAAACAGTGAAGGATACCGTAAAAGCAATTGTGAATGATAAGATCGATGATGCGAAAGAAGAGCTTGAAAAGAAAAAACAACAGATTCTTGCCGAAGCGCAGAAAAATGCTGATAAGGTAAAAGCTGAATCTAAAAAACAAGCAAACGCTTTGAGAGCCGAAGCTCAAAAGAATGCAGATAAGCTACTTGCAGAAGCTGGAAGCAATCCTTTAAAACAAGCTGCAGCGAAGAAAGCGGGAGAAAAACTGATCAAGGAAGCTGAAGAAAAGGCGGTTAAGATAGAGGCTGAAGGAGATAAAAAGGCTGACGCGATCATGAAAGAGGCGCAGGAAAGAGCTGACAAATTGAAATAGTCCTGACTATCAACAAAAAAGCCCTGATCGCTCAGGGCTTTTTTGTTGATGTATCTTTTGTGTTAATGAGTGCTGGTCATGTCCTCATCAACACATAAAATAAAATCAGCTCTACCCTTGTTTTCAGGATCTAATTTTCTGATATCAGCCTGAGAAACAGTTGTAATAGTCATGATCTTTGACTCAGGTTCTTGTTGCTGTAAATACCACATGACCCCCTGATAAAAGTCGCTATGGAATGCTCCTACGAAATGCAAAATCACATCGTTCTTCTGGTGGTTCAACATCATAAAATGAGCCATTGTGGCATCCTTGATTGCTTGAGCTAACAACATATTCATCCCTCCTCCATGCATCTCTCCTGACAGAAATATCTGATATTGAGAAAGAGAGGTGTCTACTTTAAAATCAAGTGGTGCCATGTATGACTTTTCTAGGTCAGTCAATGTATCCAAAGCTGACCTCCCTTTCTTATATAGAAGTGAGGCATATTTTCTCGGAATATTTGCTGCAAGACAAAACAGGTTGTTGCCCTTTGCAAAATCGATCAATGGTTGATAATCCGTCTTATAATTCGGCCAAAGCCTCATTGTGTCTTTGAATGTCTTATAATCAAACTTCCCGATCATATAATCATTCAATAACATCTGCTGATCCTGCTCGATCTGTTCAAAGCTCAACTTCAAATTTGATGATCTCATGGCGTAAACATCTTTCGTAAGCTCAAACTGAAGCCAGTGTGAAATCGGGTTATCGTGATATTCTCCAAAAAGGATGTAATCCTTATCAGAAGTCATTTGCTTCATTTTTTTGTAGGAAACCTTTTTTCCTTTCGAATTATAAATCACATAGGCTTTATCCTGTGCATAATGCGCTCCTGATAGCAACACTAATTGAAGTGCTAGAAGAATAATGTTTTTCATTCGCTTAAGTTTATGACTGGTTATACAATATTAGGAAAACTCTGATGATTAAATCCTAAATTTGCCTCACATGGCTTTAAAAGAGAGAATTCCGGGTGAAATAAAGGTCCTCTTCCTTCGATTAGGACTAGCAATGCTAACATTGACGCTAACTCGGATCATTTTTTATCTTTTCAATTTAAGCTCCTTTAAAAATGTGTCTCCATTAGATTTTATAGCCGGATGCTGGTTTGACGCAATAACTGTCTCACTTGTATTTTTCCCATACATCATTTTGTCTCTTATCGATTTCAAGGCAAAAGTGATCGATATTCTACTCAAATTTTATTTCCTGATCGGCACCGTAATTCTTACCGCTCTAAATCTAATGGACGTCGAATACTTTAAGTACACGTCAAAAAGATCGACATTCGACCTATTTACCGTCTTGGGAGCCGGAAATGATTTCAATCAATTGATCATTTCATTTATTACCGATTTTTGGTTTCTAATCATCTTTTTGATCGGTTTTATCTGGGGAATTAAAACGCTTTACAATCGCACTGAAAAGTATGCCTTGAGACAGTCGAATCAGACAATCAAGTTGCCACAGAGAATCATTTGGGGGATTTCGATCATTGCCTTTTTCGTGGTGATTGGAAGAGGCGGTTTCCAATTAAAGCCGGCTGGAATTATTGAGGCAGCGCACTATACCTCACCTGAAAATACTGCTCTTGTGCTGAATACTGGGTTCACCATGATCAAAAGCTATGGAAAGGACCGACTGGATCAAAAGAATTACTTCGACATTAAAAAAGAGCAACACCTTTTCGATCCAATTCATCACGCAAATCATGAAGGAATATTACCTGAGAACACAAACGTTGTCATCATTATTCTTGAAGGTTTTGGAGAAGAATTCGTTTCGAACTCAATTTCCAAAACATCATTCACCCCTTTTCTGGATTCACTACGCAAAGAATCTCTGAGCTTTGAATTTGGTTTCGCGAATGGTAAAAAATCCATCGAAGCCGTGCCAGCCATTATTGCTTCTGTACCGAGTTTGATGGACAATCCGTATATCTCCTCTCCATATGGAAACAATACCATTCGATCACTGGCCCATATACTGAAAGAAAAAGGTTATTCGACAGCATTCTATCATGGTGCAACCAACGGATCAATGCGCTTTGACAGTTTTGCGGCTCAAGCGGGATATGAGCAGTATTTTGGTCGATATGAATATGATAATGATGATCATTTCGACCAAACTTGGGGAATTCTTGATGAGTATTTTAATCCATGGTCGGCCAAGATGATGTCCAAACAAAAACAACCATTCTTTTCAACCTTATTCACTTTATCGTCACACCACCCTTATTTCATTCCAGATCATCAACGGAAAAATGTAAAGAAGGGAAGCCAGAAGATCTGTGCTTCTGTAAGTTATGGAGATATCTCACTTAAAGAATTTTTCAAAGAAGCAAAAAAACAACCTTGGTATAACAATACCATCTTCGTTTTGTGTGCTGATCATACTCCATCAACAAATAACCCGGCTTTTAATGATAGGCAGTTGATCTATAGAATTCCTATAATGTTTTACCATCCTGGAGGAAAGATCGCTCCAGAAATGAAAAACATTGTTTTTCAGCAACTTGACATCATGCCTACCATAATTGATTTGCTTGGTATAAAGACGACCTATTATGCTTTTGGAAATTCACTCTATTCAGAGACACAAAGAGAAGCTTACTCTTACCTTGAAGGAAGCTACTATTATTACAGGGATGACTACATGCTCACCTTTTCTGGTGACGCAACTAAAGCATTTACCCGTTTTAGTTCTGTTAAAAACGATAATAATTTGAAAAAATCGAATGACTCAAATCAAAAAAGAGTTAACTTTGAAAATAGGCTGAAAGCTATAATTCAGCGATATAATAAAGATTTGGTGAAAAACCAGACGAATATTCAATGAAGGAAAGGATTAGATTTATAATAAACCCTATCTCAGGTGTAGGCAAAAAAGGTGTCATTCCACATCTTATTGAGTCGCATTTGGATCATTCCAGATTTGATTATGATATTGTATATACTGAATACAGAAAGCACGCTAAAGAAATCGCCAAAAAATCTTCTAACGAAGGAATTGATATCGTTTGTGCTGTAGGTGGTGATGGAAGCGTACATGAAGTAGGTACTGCTTTGATTGGAACAACTACTAAATTAGCAATCCTTCCAGCAGGTTCTGGAAACGGCTTAGCGAGACACATGGGTATTCCAATTAATCTCGAGAAAGCAATCGAAACCATCAATAAATCAGACTTCATTCAAATGGATACGGTTCTTGTGAATGACAAGCCATTTCTAGGAATTGGAGGGTACGGTCTTGATGCAGTAATCGCAAAGAAGTTTGATGAGTACCACAAAAGAGGTTTTTGGTCTTATGTGAAGTTGGTTTCAAGAGAATTCTGGAAATACAATCCGATCAATGTCTCTGTTGACACTAATGGAGAGATCAAACAAATGCCAGCCGTTCTTTGTACAATTGCGAATGCTTCTGAGTTTGGAAATGGATTTGTTGTTTCTCCAAAATCAGATGTAACAGACGGTAAGATTGAATTGATCATTCTGAAACCATTCCGTTTCTGGTCTATTCCAAGTTTAGTATATCGTTTTTTCAGTAAAACATCACATGAATCCAGGTTTTCTGAAGTGATCTCGTTTGAAAAGGCCAAAATAAAGATCCCTCACAAGATCGCTCATTATGATGGTGAACCTTTTGATGTTCGCGACGAATTGAATGTTCAAGTTGTTCCGCACAGCCTCAATATTCTTATCGGTAAAAAATAATCATGGAATTAACAGAAGTCATTGCTCGTTTGGAGAATCTCTCTTCAGAATCAAAAGCATTGTGGGGTGAAATGAGTGCTCAGCGAATGGTAGAGCATCTTTCTGACACGCTTCGACTGGCATCAGGAAAACAAAGCTTTCCTCAAGCCATCCCTGAAGAAAAGATAGATAGAATGCAAGCATTCATTGAATCCGACAAACCAATGATGAAGAATATTGAAGTGAATTTCGCTCCTAAGACCTACGAACTGCGCAATGAGGAATTGGAATTAGCTGTTGATGAGCTTGTGATTGAATGGGTAGATTTCTAAGAATATTTCAGTGAA
>JALRFI010000006.1 GCA_023253775.1 Crocinitomicaceae bacterium | reverse complement strand
AACTCTTATAGTGTCCAGTTTATCAAAATTATCATCGAGAAGAAGTGTCGGCTTGGTTTGCAAATGGTTTTTCAACCAGTCATATTGTGCCAGCCGCAATGCAATGATGAATGACTTCTGCTGTCCTTGAGATCCAAATTTTTTGATCGGATGACCTTTGATCGTAAATAGCAGATCGTCTTTGTGCGTTCCTGCATTAGTGAATTGACTGAAGGCATCCTTCCGTTCAAATTGCTTCAGTAATTCTTCCATGCTA
Source organism: Crocinitomicaceae bacterium (assembly GCA_023253775.1). Lineage (GTDB taxonomy): Bacteria > Bacteroidota > Bacteroidia > Flavobacteriales_D > Crocinitomicaceae > M0103. The sequence goes on along the minus strand of JALRFI010000006.1, from coordinate 20,301 downwards.
TTTTCATTCAACTGAGAACGATATTCAAGCTGAACATCTTCTCGTTCAAGACCAATAAAATTGTATCGCTCTACAAATACGGGAAGAAATTCGGCAATAAACTTTTTCCTCTTGTTGTGAATATTCTCCGCTAGCTGTGAAAGTTGCTCGTTCCAAACCTCGATCGACTCACGATCAAAAAGTCCATGATCATGCATGTTTTTCAACAAAGCATTTCGCTGTTCGAGTACTTTTGCATATCTCTGGATTTCTTCAAGGTATTGACGATCAAACTGAGAAATGATCCCATCGATCCACTTTCGGCGTAGCTCACTCCCCTCAGAGATCAAGTCTCTGTCATATGGCGAGATCATCACGACCGGAAACTGACCAATGTGATCTGAAAGCTTCTCGTATTCTTTCTTATTTCTTTTGAACACTTTTTTCGAACCGATCTTGACTGCACAAAGAATAGACGTGTCTTTGTCTTCTTTCCGCCAGGTTCCACTCACCGAAAAAAACAGCTCATTGAACCTGATGTTTTGTCGATCGAGCATGTTCAAATAGGATTTACACATGCTCAAATAATACACGGCATCCAGAATATTCGTCTTTCCTGAGCCGTTCTTTCCAAAGAAGCAATTAACCCCAGGGCTTAGTTCCAGCTCTGCCTCTTCATAGTTCTTGAAGTTTATGAGATGTAAATCTTTGAGATGCACAAAACAAAATTAAAGTATTTCAACCGTAAGTCTCATATAATCTATACCAATTTGCTAACCCTGAAAGTGTTGATAAAATCAAGATAGAAATTCAAAAAAAAAACTATTTTTGCACGGCTAAAATTGCGAAAATGTTAGAAAATTTGAATTTCCAGGACCTTAAGAATAAGTTCAATAAAGACAAGAATTTCAAAATGATCACCTTTGTTACAGGTGGAGTTCTTGTTTTGATCATCGGATATTTTGGATATCGTCAGTTTATTTGGAAACCGTCGAACGAAAAATCGAAAGATGCATATTGGGTTGGTTTGAACTACGCTGCCCAAGATTCAACGGATCTTGCAATCGAGGAACTAGAAGCTGTCGTAAAGAAATATGATGGAAAGATCGGAGGGGAAAACGCACAGTTTGTACTTGCAAGACAATATATGTCTAAAGGCGAATTCAAAAAGGCGTTAACTGAACTTGAAGGAGTAAATGTAAACGACACCTATCTGTCTGCAATGACTGTTGGTCTTCAAGGAGATTGTCATTCAGAAATGAAGAATTTTGCAAAAGCAGGCGAGCTTTATCTTGAAGCTGCTTCAATGGATGATAACGAATTTACTTCTCCAATGTATATATACAAGGCAGGCCTGTGTGCAGAAAAAGAAAAAGATTTTGCAAAAGCTGTTGAGGCATATACAAAGATCAAGGATGACTATCCGACATATGCAACTCAGAAGGCAATCGAAAAATACATTGCAAGAGCTTCAAACAAAATTGTAAAGTAAGATGGCTACAGAAGGTAAAAACCTTTCAACGTACAATAAAGATATTATTCCAAACAGTGCCGATGTTAAAGTCGGCATTGTTGTTTCTGATTGGAATGATGAGATCACTTCCAATTTGCTTCGAGGTGCTAAGCAGGCATTTCTTGATAATGGGCTATTAGAAGAAAATATCATAATCGAACATGTGCCGGGTGCATTTGAACTACCTCTAGGATCCCAATACTTACTTGAGTATACTGACGTGGAAGGAGTTGTTGCAATTGGAGTAGTGATCCAGGGTGAAACAAAACATTTTGACTTTGTATGCTCAGGCACTACTCAAGGAATTATGGATCTCAATTTGAAATTCAATAAACCTGTTGCATTTTGTGTATTGACCGATAATCATATCCAGCAATCTATTGACCGTTCAGGAGGGAAACATGGGAACAAAGGCATCGAATCCGCTATTGCTTGTTTGAAAATGATCCATCTTAAAAGAAAATTTAACCATTGAAATAAATGACACTGATCAAATCTATTTCTGGAATTAGGGGTACTATTGGAGGACCCGTAGATCAAGGGCTTACACCCATTGATGCTGTTAAATTTGCATCAGCTTATGGAACATGGTTATCTCGCCGAAATGAAGGAAAAAGATTAAAAGTGGTTATCGGAAGAGATGCTAGGATCTCTGGTCCAATGGTCACTGATCTTGTTAGATCGACATTGGTAGGACTCGGAATCGACATAATTGATCTTGGTTTATCAACTACACCTACGGTTGAAATTGCTGTCCCTTTGGAACATGCAGATGGTGGGATCATACTTACTGCAAGCCACAACCCAAAGCAATGGAATGCCTTGAAGCTATTGAATGAAAAAGGTGAATTCATCTCGGGAGAAGATGGTGAAGAAGTTTTGCGCATTGCAGAAGCAGAAGATTTTCATTTTGCTGATGTTGATGCGTTAGGAATTATTGTTGAAGAGAAATCCTATCTGCAAAAACACATAGACGCTATCCTAGCTTTACCACTTGTAGACAAAAATGCTATTAAGGCGGCCAATTTCTCTATTGTAGTTGATGCAGTAAATTCATCGGGGGGGATATTCGTACCGGCTTTACTTGAGGCCCTAGGAGTGAACAACATAACGAAAATGTACTGTGAACCTACTGGCCACTTCCCTCATAATCCGGAGCCACTACCTGAACATTTAACTGATCTTTCGTCAAAAATTCGAGCAGTAAATGCTCAATTGGGAATCACTGTTGATCCAGATGTTGACAGGCTCGCATTCGTTTGTGAAGACGGAAGTATGTTTGGAGAAGAATACACATTAGTTGCTGTTGCCGATTATGTTTTAAAACATACTCCAGGGTCTACCGTTTCCAACCTTTCTTCTACCCGAGCTCTGAGAGATGTCACAGAAGAATCAGGTCAACAATATTCTGCCGCTGCCGTTGGAGAGGTTAATGTGGTAAAGAAAATGAAAGAGACCAATGCAGTAATTGGTGGTGAAGGTAATGGCGGAGTGATCTATCCAGAATTACATTACGGAAGAGATGCATTGGTTGGAATCGCATTATTCCTGACCCATCTTGCAAAAGAGAAAAAATCGATATCTCAGCTCAGAGATAGCTATCCAAAATATACTATTTCAAAAAACAAGATCGAATTGACTCCTGATATTGATGTCGACAAGATTTTAATGTTCATGAGCATGAATTATAGCCATGAAGAGGTGGATACTACTGATGGAGTAAAGATCTACATCGGAAAAGAATGGGTTCATTTAAGAAAAAGTAATACCGAACCCATTATTCGGATTTATTCAGAGAGTCAGGATGAAGCATCTGCGAATGCTTTGGCTGAAAGGATGATCCGGGAGATCAAAGCGCTTGTTTAAGGCATAGGCTCTTTTTCTCCAGGAAAATATGGATCTACATTGAACGTCACGTCCAGAAATGCCTTAACGCATGCAAAGTATTCTCTGATCTTAGTCTTGAGTCCACTCATCTTTTTGACGTCCAGAGCATTATAACCAATTATAGAAAGTCCATTCTTTCGTCCGATGTACACTGCTCTTTGATTATGAAATTTCTGTGACACAACAATAAATTCATCCTGACCGAAAATTCGACTCGCCCGAATCACTGAATCATACGTGTCAAACCCAGCGTAATCAAGAAAAATCTTATTCTCCGGTATCCCCCTTCTTATCAACTCCTCTTTCATGTCCAATGGTTCATTATAAGCCTTTGTTCCATTATCACCAGAGATTAGAATTTGTTTGATTTTTCCCGCTTCAAATAATTCTAAACAAGCTTTTATCCGAAAATAGAAAAACTGATTAGGCATCCCATTCTTTAGTTTTCTTGAGGTTCCAAGAAGTAATCCTGTCTTCTTCTCCGGAACTTCTTTTAGCGAATAATATAAATAATTTTTACTGGTGGTAAAAACGGAAAAATTTGCATAGACAATGAGGATTAGGGTTAAACTGAAACCTGCAAGAAATGACCTTATCCATTTTTTTTTCTTCATTCTTTTGAACTGAATTTCGACGTTGATGTAACAAGGAGAAAACGAATCAAAATGAAAAAAATTATAATGTCCTCGTTACTGGTGATAACTAGTTTTATCACATTCGCAAATGAAAAAGAAACGATCAAAGGAAGCATAACAGAAGTAACTGTATATGCACAAGGAGCTCAGATCCATAATAAGGGGAGCTACACTGTTAAACCCGGCATAACTGAATTGATTATAGAAGGTGTAAGCCCATACATTGATTCTAAAAGTCTTCAAGTTAAAGCAACAGGAAGTGTTGTTCTACTTGATTCAAAATATCGACTTTACTATCCGAAGCCTGAACCTGTTACCATTGATGGTTTGCCATTAAAGGTAAAAAAGGACATCATGCTTCTGGAAGACTCAATTAAAAACATAAATTATGATATTCAAGAAATACAAGACGAAATCGATGTTCTAAATTCCACAAAAAGCATCCTATCGAACAATGGGGCAATTAGAGGTCAGGGCAAAGTAAATGATTCGATCAATCTGTTGAAGCAGGCCATTGACTATTACTCAGTGAAAATGATGGAGATCAATAAAAAATTACAAGTCCTCAACCGCAGAAAATCGGAAAAAATCAATAAAAAAACTGGAATGGATGAGCGTTTGAATAACCTTCAGAATTATCAGAATAATAACAACCTAAAACCGAAGAATAATGGCCCGATACATCAAATAGTTATCACCATTTCTTCAAAAGAAGTAGTATCAGGAAAACTGTCTTATTCTTACCTTGTTTCGCAAGCAGGCTGGACACCAATGTACGATCTCAGAAGCGAAGGTATTTCTGGAAAAATCAACCTTACCTATAAGGCACACATCTACCAGAATTCTGGTCTTGATTGGGAAAATGTAAAGCTGAATGTTTCCACCAACAATCCATATCAGAATAAAACGAAACCGACACTTCACCCTTGGTATGTTGATTACTACGCGTATCGAAATGACAGCTACAAAAATATAAATGCTGCTCCTACGATGGCGAGAGAGGAATTAAGTCAAAAAGGATATAGCTATTCAAACAGTGTGACTACACAAGATTTGGATGCGCAAACAGCGGCGGAATTCGTTCAGGTTGTGAGACAACTTACATCTGCTGAATTCAAGATCGATCTTCCGTATTCGATCAAATCGAATAATGAGCAACACATGGTCTTGATCAAAACAGTTGATCTGGATGCAAACTATAAGTACTACGCGGTTCCGAAACTTGATCAATCTGTTTACTTGGTGGCACAAATCACTAAACTTGATGAGCTAGGTCTGGTTCCGGCATCAGCAAACATATTCTTCGATGGAAGTTATATTGGAGAAACATACATCGACCCTACTTCAATGCAAGACACACTCGATCTAAGCTTAGGTAGAGATCCAAATATTGTAGTTAAAAGAACGCTACTGAAAAAGGAGTTGAAAGAAAAGATCATTGGAGAAAAGAAAGAAAGAACCTTCGCTTATTCAATTGAAGTAAAAAACCTGAAGGCTACTTCTATCGAACTGGTAATTCAGGATCAAATTCCGGTAACAACCAATGCGGATATCACGATTGAGCCAATGGAACTTAATAAAGGAAAGCTCGATCCAAGGACTGGATTCATCGAATGGGAATTCAATATTAAGTCCAAGGAAAGCAAAATGATCGACTTTGGATTCAAAGTGAAGCACGACAAAAATCAGAACATACCTATTTATTGATCCGAATAAACGTAAGAAAAGGCCGCATCAATTGACGCGGCCTTTTCTTTTTTGGTCGATCCAAAACCTTATCTTTGATAAACAAATTGAAAATCTATTCGTTACATCTGCATGAAGCAATTCGATATCCCAGAATTCTACCGCTCTCCCATTATAAGTAGAGTTAAAGCAAAACGTAAAGCTGAAGATCCCCGGAAAAAGGATTTCACTCCTACTTTATTGAATTTTGGTAAAATAGAATTTCTCGTAGCGCGACACTTTGGCTTTTGTTATGGGGTTGAAAATGCAATTGAGATCTCTTACAATTCACTCCTTGAAAATCCAGGCAAAAGGATCTTTTTGCTTAGTCAAATGATCCATAATCCGGACGTAAACGCAGATCTTGTCAGTAACGGAATCCAATTCATTCAGGATACCGACGGTTCCCAACTCATCCCTTGGGAAGAACTGACTTCTGAAGATATCGTGATTATTCCTGCATTCGGAACTACCCTTGAGGTTGAACAGATTCTACGTTCAAAGGGAATAAATACTGAATCTTACAATACAACCTGTCCATTCGTGGAAAAGGTTTGGAATAGATCAGAGAAGCTAGGAAACGACAACCATACCATCATTATTCATGGTAAATACAACCATGAAGAGACCCGAGCTACCTTCAGTCATGCCAATAAAAATGCCCCTTCAATTATAATTAAAGACATGAATGAGGCACAATTACTTGCTCAAATAATCCTGGGAGAAATAGACAAATCAATCTTCGAAGCGCACTTTAAGGAAAAAATGAGCGCCGGATTTGATGCTGATATTCATTTTTCTAAGATCGGTATCGTAAATCAGACCACCATGCTTGCTAATGAAACTCAAGAAATAACAGATTTTCTTAGAAATGTAATGATCAAAAAATATGGTGAAGAGAGATTGAAGGAGCACATTGCAGATACTCGAGATACATTGTGCTATGCAACGAATGACAATCAAACCAGTACTCTTGGATTGATGGAAAATCAGGCGGACCTCGCAATTGTCGTTGGCGGATATAATAGCTCTAATACTACCCACTTGGTGGAGTTGTTGGAACAGAAGTTTACAACATTTTTTATCCGTTCAGCAAATGAAATTCATGGAAAGGACAAAATCCAAACTTTCGATATTCATTCAAAATCGATTTCCGAGCTACCCTTTTTACCGGAAAAAGAAACTATACGTATAGCCTTAACTTCAGGAGCATCATGCCCTGATGCTATTGTAGATGGCGTAATAAAAAAAATATTGGACCTCCTGGAAATCGAAAAACCAATTGAAGAGGTGATCTAAATGATCTCGCCAACCTTTTTCAATAAGTACATTTTTATATTTTTATTCCATTATCTGTATTAACTGGAAAGATTCATCAACATATTGATCATTGACGAAGAAATTCGGAACCGAAAAGGCCTAAAAGAAATCCTTTCGGGAGGTGGAAATAATATCCTTCAGGCAGACTCGATCAATAGTGCTTTGCCCATCCTAAAAGAAAAAGAGATCGGTATTGTTTTGGTGAATATTGACAATCCTTATTTCGGGGGAATCGAGTTATTGCAGACACTTAAAGAAGTTGCAGGAAACCGCAACATGTACAAAATCGTGATAACTGCAGATTCAATTTCTGGAGCAACGATGGTTAAGGGATTAAATGAAGGTGCTGTTGATTTCTTTACAACACCATTCAATCCTAACTTGATTCGAGCCAAGATCGAAGTATTCAAATCTCTTTACTATAAAGATCAGCGGATCAATCAGCTTTTGAAAAACATCTTTCCACACAGTGTGTTGGAAGATCTTAGTTCAAATCAGAAATTCTCTCCAAAAAGAATCGACAATGGAATTGTTTTGTTTACCGATTTTGTTGACTTTTCGCACAAAGCGAGAAATATAAAGCCGATTCGACTGCTAAAAAAATTAGAGTATTATTTTACGCGATTTGATGAAATTATTGAACGTTATAAGCTAGAAAAGATAAAGACAATTGGCGATTCTTACATGGCTTTGGCTGGTGTGACAGAACAATATCCAGAGCCTGCATTGAGAGCTTGTCTTGCAGCAGTCGAGATCAGAGATTTCATGCTAAACGAAAGAAGTATTGCGATGGCACTTAATAGGGATTATTGGGAAGTGCGTGTAGGACTTCACATGGGCCCACTAGTCGCAGGAATAATCGGACAAAGTAAAATCTCCTTTGATGTATGGGGTGATACTGTAAATATTGCCGCACGTGCAGAACAGGGATGTAAACCTGGTTATGTTACTGTGACGAAGCCAATCTTGGAACAAGTTCAAGACCTTTTTATCCATGAATCTAGAGGTAATGTGAGTATCCACAAAAGAGGGGGAAGTATTCCGATGTCCTACTTATTAAAACTCTCACCCAAATTCGTCATGAATAGTGATGATCGATTGGCATCAAGCGATTTGAGAATGAAATGCGGATTATCACCAATCGACTTTGACCACATGCGCAAAGGGATCATTCAACGACTGATGTCTCTGTTACCTGAAGAGGTTGTTTATCATGACATTAAACACACCTTAAATGTTGAAAAGTCTGCGGTTAGGTTTGCAAAGCTTGAAGGTTTGGACGAGGAGTCTATTATAATCTTGAGAACAGCTGTACTATACCATGACTCCGGATTTATTCTTCATTACGAAAAAAATGAAGACTTTGCCATACACCTGGCGGAAGCCAATTTACCTCAGTTTGGATATTCAGCTGAACAGATCAAACAAATCACTTCAATTATAGCTTCTACAAGACATAATACTATACCCGAGACACTTCTGGAGCAAATCATGTGTGATGCGGATCACGATTATCTTGGAAGACCAGACTACTACAATGTTGTAAAAAAATTGCGTGAAGAAATGCTGAATTTCGGAATCGAAATGAATGAAAAAGAATGGTTAGAATTTCAATTAAATTATCTTGAGAAAGATCATCGATATTTCACAGAAACAGCAAAGAATATAAGACTCCACGGAAAAAAAGCACGAATAGAAGAAATCCGTGAGCGGTTAAAACAAATTGAAGATTAAATGAAAATTTATACTAAAAAAGGTGACAAAGGAACGACCGGTCTAATTGGAGGAACAAGAGTTCTGAAAAGTAGTTTGAGAATAGAATCATACGGGACAGTTGACGAATTAAACTCATTTATCGGATTGATCCGCGATCAAGAAATCGTTCAACAATTCAAAGATCAGTTAAAAGAAATTCAGGATCGATTGTTTACGATTGGTTCGAGTCTTGCCTGTGACCCAGATAAATCAAACATGCGAATTCCGGATTTGCTTGAGTCGGATATCACCATTTTAGAATCCTGGATGGATGAAATGGATAAGAAATTACCCGAAATGAAATCCTTTGTTTTACCGGGTGGACATTCCACTGTTTCCTTCTGTCATGTTGCAAGATGCGTTTGCAGAAGAGCGGAAAGAATTTGTGTTGACCTTGATCAGCACGAGTTCATTGCAGAATTGATACTAAAGTATTTGAACCGACTGAGTGATTATCTTTTTGTTTTGAGTAGAAAATTATCTCAGGATCTTGGTGCAGAAGAAATTCCCTGGAAGCCAAGATTTTAGGACAAATTCAATATTTGTGAATAACTCTTTTTCAAAGTTTTGACATGCTTTTTTGGAAAAAATTAAATAAAGTCTATTTTTGCGCAAAATTAACCCTTAACAGTAATTATCATGTACTGGACACTTGAGTTGGCTTCTTATTTAGAAGATGCGCCATGGCCGGCTTCGAAAGATGAATTAATCGATTTTGCGATTAGAACCGGAGCACCACTGGAGGTAGTTGAAAATCTTCAGGACCTGGAAGATGAAGGAGACATCTACGAATCTATTGAAGAGATCTGGCCGGATTATCCGTCCAGAGAAGACTTCCTCTTTAACGAGGACGAATATTAAAAAACTCCTGCAATGCAGGAGTTTTTTTTTACCTTAATAAATGAATTTACTCGGGCATCTGTATTTCTCAAATAATGATCAGCGGCTAATGTACGCCAATCTTTATGGCGATTTTTTTAAAGGAAATGATTTCTCTGGGTTAACACCAGTTACAAAGAAAGGAGTCAAACTTCACAGAGCCATTGACAATTTTATTGATCATCACCCAGCCGTTATTGAATTATTGCATATTCTCTACCCGGAATTGCCTAAGGTTTCCGGTTTAGCTGTGGATCTTTATTTTGATCATTTACTAGCTAAGCATTGGAATAAATATCATCCTGAACCTTTAGACCATTTTCTATTAAAATTCTATCAATCCAGCATAGTCGATAACCCGGATTATTCTTCAGAATATCTTCAGTTTGTTGATGCTATGAGAAAATGCGACTGGATTTCACATTATCCCACGAAAGAAGGTTTGCAGAAAATGTGCAACGAAGTATCCTCAAGGATTTCTTTTCCCAACGCTCTTTCAAAAGCGCCACTAATATTTCAAAGACAAAAAGACAAAATCGAAAAAACCTTTGATCGATATATGCTTGATGCCAATAGTTATCTCTCAGAATATCTTATGAATTTTGATGGTTAATAACTAATGTTTGCTTTCGGCACAAAATATTTTAAATTGCAATCTAATTATGGCTATGAAGAAAGGAATTTACTCTTTCCTGTTTCTAATTTTTGCAATTCTTTTTGTAGGTAACTCCTGCCAAAGCTCAAATTCAGCAGATAGAAAAGAGCCAGAATCAGAAGAAATCACAGACCTGAAAAAGATTCTCAAAGATGGAAAGCTTAGAGTCTTGATGGAAAACAGCACCACTTCCTACTTCATCTACAGAGGCAAGAAAATGGGGTTCGAATATGAGATCCTCCGAGAATTTGCCGACGAATTGGGAGTGGTACTTGAAGTAAAAGTTGTCGACAATCTTGATGACATGATACCAATGATCAAGAAAGGTGAGGGAGATCTGATCGCATGTAACTTTACATTTACAAAATCGAGAAAAACTGACATTGAGTTTTCAGAACCATACTTGAGAACACCACAGGTTTTAATACAGAGATACCCGGAAGACTGGAGCAAAATGAAGGATAAAGAACTTGCTAAACATCTCGTTTTGTCTCCTGAACAATTAACTCAGAAAAAAGTACATATTTGGAAAAATTCAAGCTATTACAACAGACTGATCAATTTACAGGAAGAGACCGGCGACACCATCTTTTTAGAAGAGGTAGACGGCAATATTGGAACTGAAGAGCTAATTGAGATGACATCTGAAGGGATGATTGATTATACTGTTGCCGAGCAAAATATTGCGTTAGCCAATCAGAAATTCTACCCGAACTTACATATTTCAACTCTACTTTCTGTACAACAAAAAATATGTTTTGGGTTGCGAAAAAACAATCCAATTCTAAAAGCTAGGCTAGATAAATTTATTAGCATCTTCTCAAAAAAAGTTAGCTATAAATACCTAAAGAAGAAATACTTCGAAATGTCGGCCATCTCTAGTTCTTCTAAATTCAAACCCGGAAACATTAAGCGTGGAGAGATCTCCCCATACGATGCAATCTTCAAACAAGTTGCTCAAAAATATGGTTTCGACTGGAGAATTCTCGCTTCTGTCTCATATCATGAATCGAGATTCAATCCGAATGCAAGAGGTTTTGGTGGAGCATACGGAATGATGCAGTTCATGCCATCTACCGGTCCTAAATATGGCGTCTATCCTTCTTCTCCTCCTTCCGTGCAAATAGAAGGCGGAATGAAAAAGATAGCCAAAGATTTCCAAAGCTGGAGTCATATACCAGATGAAGAACAACGCTTCAAATTTACTCTTGCAACTTATAACGCAGGAAAAGGACACGTTCAAGACGCTCAGCGCCTAGCTGAAAAATATGGACTTAATACGGAAATATGGGATGAAAATGTTGAGAAAATGATGCTAAATCTTTCCAAGCAATCCTATTATCGTGATCCTGTTGTAAAAAATGGTGCTCATCACGGAGGAGTAACCTACAGATATGTAAAAGATATTTATGGAAGGTATCTCGAATGGAAGGAAGCTGTCCACTGATTTTTATACTTTCGTGTAAAATTCGTTTAGATCAACTCACTCATCATCATACAAGGTCCCACAGGAGGAGGAAAAACTGATCTGTCAGTTCAACTTGCTTTGCATTATGAAGCAGAGATCATTTCAGCTGATTCAAGACAATTCTATAGGGAAATGTCCATTGGGACAGCAAAACCAGATTCAATTGAGCAGAGCGGTGTAAAACATCATTTCATCGATTCACACAGTATAAAAGAAGAGGTAAGCTCATCTCGGTTTGCCTCAGAAGCACAGAAAATACTTGATCAATTATTCAAAACCTTCGAAAAAGTAATTCTTGTAGGAGGATCAGGAATGTTTATTGATGCTCTCGTTGACGGCTTAGACAGTATTCCATTATCCAGAGAAATCCGTAATAAATTGATCAAGAAAAGTGAAGAAGATTACTCAACTTTACTTGAAGATTTGAAGTTTAAAGACCCCGATTATTTTAACGCTGTAGACAGAAATAATCCGGCTAGAGTAATAAGAGCACTCGAAGCTATTGAGATTACAGGCCTACCCTACAGTCAAATGAGAAAATCTGAGAAAAAAAAACGAGATTATAAAGTGATTCGATTTGTCATTGAACACGATCGAACTGAGCTTTATAATAGGATCAACAAACGCGTCGACCTAATGATGGAGAAAGGACTGTTGGAAGAGGTAACATCTCTCATTGAATACAGGGATCGTTCTGCACTTAGAACCGTTGGGTATCGTGAACTATTCGATTTTATTGATCATTCAACTTCCCTGGAAGAAGCAGTTGAAAAGATCAAGCAAAATACCCGTAATTATGCCAAAAGACAGCTGACCTGGTTGAGACGCTATACCGATAGTCAAATCATACCCTTTGATTCAACCCAGATCATGAAAGAAAAATGCATTCAGATCATTGAAAATCAAGCGCATGATCTAAACATTTAAGATTGGAATGATTCTTGAAAACTCCGTTTCAAAATAATTGTCATGAATATTCGATTTGAACAAGTAATGCCTTTCCCATTGTCTTCCATCAAACATGGTGAAGAAAGTATCTGGGGAAATAAGGTTCGATTTGACTCAGGTGAAAAAGTGATCATTAATGCCAGGAGTGGTAAAGGTAAATCCACATTCACGATGACCACTTTAGGTTTACGCCACGATTATTCAGGCAATGTTTTTTATAATGACAATGACATTCGAAACATGTCTTATGAAGATTGGACGGATATCAGGCAAACAAAAATCTCAGCGGTATTCCAGGATCTTCAGTTATTTCCAAAATTGACCGTTCGAGAAAATCTTAATTTAAAAAATAACCTCTCACCGATTTATAATGAAGAAGAACTTCGTTCACTATTGAACGAGCTTGGAATTGCAGATAAGTGGGATCAAGAATGTGGTATCCTTTCAATGGGCCAACAACAGCGCGTTGCCATAATCAGAGCACTTGCACAACCATTTGAGTGGATCCTATTGGATGAACCTTTTTCACATCTCGATGAAGAAAATACTCAAAAGTGTTTAGAAATGATCCATCAAAGATGTGATGAACAGAAGGCAGGATTTATTCTCACAACTCTTGGAGATGATCATGGGACTGACTACGATCGCGAACAAAAACTGTAAATCATGTTGAAGAAACTTTTTTTTAAAAACCAAGATAAAAAGCAGTTGATCATCGCGATGATCGGTGCTTTTATGGGAATCACTTTCCTAGTAACATCCATTCACTACCTCATTAAGGTAAATGAGTTTGGGGAGGGAGCGGATATCCTTGGTCCAAACACCATTATAGTTCAGAAAAAAGTATCGAATTCAAGCTCATTAAATTTAACCAAAACGGATTTTTCAGAATCCGAAATTCAAAAAATGAAGAACGAACCATTTATTGAAGACGTTCAACCAGTCATTAGTAACAATTTCGATGTTTCATTTGAAACTGCCGATCCTATGGTTCCTCGATTCAGAACTGATGTATTTATTCAAACCATCGATCCCGAATTTCTCGACGTCAAATCTGACAAGTGGCATTGGAAAGAAGGCGATGAATTTGTACCGATTGTTCTCCCAAGGGATTTTCTGGTGATGCTGAATACATTCATGAGCGCTCAGGGAATTCCTCAAGTTTCTGATGATCTGGCAAAGGATGTAAAATTTAAGTTCACTTTGAAAAATGATACGGATAAAGAATGGGCAGATGCAAGGATCATTGGTTTTACCAACGAAGTGGCTTCAATTCTGGTCCCAGAAAGTTTCATGAAATATGGTAACGATAAATATTCAACAGAAAAAGAGAAAAAAATAACGCAGATCATGATCGCTGGAAAAGAAAGTGAATTTGGACGTGTTGAGGAGATGTTGAATGAACGAGGACTTGAATCAAAGAATTCTCAAATGGTTGTCGGAAGGCTAAAAAGTATGGTTGGAACCCTTTTTCTCGTTGTACTTGGAATCTCCGTAATTGCAGTTTTCGTTTCTGGACTCGTCTTGATCCAATATATGCAGCTGTTAATTTCTCGCAATGCTTATGAAGTTAGGACTTTACTTCGAATTGGTTACCCTCCAAAAATGTTGATTAATTATTTTTTCATGTATTTTGTTAAAATATTCGGGATCATAGCGGCTTCAGGGATTGCCGTCTTTTTCGTTTTTAAATTCTTCCTTGATGAAATGTTTGAATCCGGCGGATTATACATTGATACCACATTATCTTACCAAAGTATTGTTTCTCTGATATTTGCATATTTTATCTTCAGTTTTGCATCCTTGAGAAATGCACGAAAAGGAATTTTTAAAGATTATTGAATCAGTTAAAGAAATGTTAAAAGTGAATACTTTTTTACTTTTGCCGCGTCTAGTCAATAACTTCAACTCAAAGTATACATAAATTATGAAATCGATTCTGACATTAACACTATTTATTATTGCTTCATCAGTTTACGGACAAAAGCTGAAATTAAAAGTTGTTGGTCAAAAGGACACAACTGTTTTTCTTATAAAATACTTCGGTAAAGGTCTATATTATGCGGATACTGCAGAAATCAAGGCCGGTTGCGTGGAGTTTGATGGAAGTAAGCAAAAAGCAGGAATTCTCGGACTTCTTCTCCCAGAGCAAAAGTATTTTGAATTCGTATACAATAACGAAGAGGTTAGTCTCGAAACAAAGGTAGATGATCTTCAAGGAGCGCTGAAGGTGAAAAAGTCAGAGGAGAATAAAATCTTCCTGCCTTATGTTCAATTCATCGGAGAAAAGAAGAGTGAATCAGGTAAATACCTCGAAGAACGAAAAGGGCTCGGTAAGGATGATCCAAAATTCACATCTTTATCCAATAAGATCGATTCACTGAACAAGCTGGTGATCGATTATCAGAATAAACTAATCGCTGATAATCCTACTAAATTAGTTTCCAAAGTAGTAAAAATGTCTATGGATATTGATATTCCTGAAGCCCCTGTAGATGAGAATGGAAATGTAATCGATTCATTCTTCAGATTCAATTACTTCAGAACTCATTATTGGGATCACGTCGATTTAAAGGATGACAGGTTAGTGAATACTCCTGTATTCCACAATAAACTGGAATATTATTTCGGTAAAAACATGTTGGTGCAACATTGGGATACAATTTTGAATTATGCATATCAATTCTGTGACCAACTAGATCCAAAATCAAAAACATTTGAATATTGTGTTTCATGGATCACTTCTACCTATGGAAAAAGTAAGATCATGGGAATGGACAAGGTCTACATCATGATGGCCGATAAATATTACTGTTCAAAAAATGCTGAAGGAAAATCTCCGGCTTTTTGGATGACTGAAGAAAAATTGGAAGACCTGTGTGAAAAAATTCCTGTTCAAAGACGCTTAGTGATGGGTGCAGTTCCACCAAATGTTAGTCTAAGAGATACAACAGATGTGGAGTGGAAAGACTTTTATTCTCTGAAGTCTGAATACACAATTCTCTATTTCTGGGATCCTGAATGTGGCCATTGTAAGAAAACTACTCCGAAACTGGAGACCCTCTATCAAGAGAAATTCAAAGAAAGAAACGTTGAAATCTTTGCTGTAGGCAAAGCTGTTGGTGAAGACTTTGAAAAATGGAAAAAGTTCATTCGTGATAATAAATTGACATTCATAAATGTAGCTGTAACTGACCCTCTATACAAAGCAGCTATGGAGGATGCACGACAATTCGTTCCGAAGTATACGACCATTGAGTCCTTGAATTATCAAACAACGTATGACATCTTCTCTACTCCTAGAGTATTTGTGCTGGATAAAGACAAGAAGATCATCGCAAAGAGTATTTCAGTGAGTCAATTAGAGGAGTTCATTGATCGACTTCAAGGATTTGAAGATCTTCCAAAAATATTCCCGCCAGATCCGGAAGAGGACGAGCAGATGCATTAAACATTGAAAAGAGGCTTTCGCCTCTTTTTTTATTTATAATTTCTTAAAACCATACTTCTGCATACATCTCCCTGAATTTATTAAATTTGCGAATAATCAAAATAAAAACATGAAAAAATTAATACTACTATTTTTACTAGCACCATTCTTGAGTTTTACTCAGATTGCCGCATGGGATTTCGCAGGAGAAACTGCACTTGCGACAAGCACACCTGAAGTCTATGATGTAAATCTTGATTCCCCAAGTGAGCTCACACGAGGACCTGGCGCAGCTGCATCTGCTGGAGCTAATTCTTTTAGAACTGTGGGTTTTATGAACGATGGAATTGCCACAACTAATTTGGATTATTTTCAAAACGAGTTGTCTTCATCACCAGGTTATGAATTGTCATTATCTTCAATTGATGGTAGATTTGGCGGAACTGCGACATTTTTTGGCACGCCAGGCGTTACAGTTCAGTATGCATATAGCCTTGATGGATCTAATTTCACATTAATTGGTAGTCCTGAGATCGCACCTGTTTCAGCATCTTCTATTCCGACTATTGACCTCACAGGTATCGCAGAATTACAAAATGTTCCGGCTTCCACCACAATTACCATAAGAATGTATGCTTCAGGTAATACAGCTACTGGAGGTTTTGGATATTTATCTACTGCGGCTCCAGGTGTAATTGGATTCGCAATTGGAGGTTCATTGAATTTCGTGAGCTCGACATGTTTGATTTCAGATGCTGGTCTAAGTAATATTTCTTGTAATGACAACACTACGCCATCAGTGACCAATGATGATTTCATTTCATTCAATATTGATCCTACGGGCTTTAATCTAGGAACAACATACACAGTTGCCGTTTCTTCAGGTACAATCAGTCCTACTACTGGAACCTACGGAGCTTCTTCGGTATTCCAGCTACAACCAGGTTCGTCCGGTGGTGGAGATGTAATACTAACAATTACTGATAATACTACTGGTGGTTGTACTTTTGACGCAACAATAACTGATCCAGGCAGCTGTTCTTCCTCAACACCCCTAATAACAGCTAATCCAACAAGTTTAACAGGTTTAGATCATAATGTTGGTACACCATCGGCTGAGCAAACTTTTACGGTTGCTGGATTGGCTCTAATAGATGACATTACCTTAACAGCTCCCGCTGATGCAGAAATTTCCTTAACCACTGGTTCAGGATTTACAAATAGCGTGGTTGTGCCTCAAGTTGGAGGTATTGCCACTGCTACAACGATTTATGTTAGAGGTAATGCAGCAATGATGGGTAATTTCTCTGGTGCTATTATTGCAAGTTCAACAAATGCTGTAGACGTGGAAATTAACGTATCTGGTTTTGCTGATGATTATGTATATTATACTATTGATCAAATTTCAACTGTTGATGCAAATGGTGTTTCAGATTCTTTAGATGTTCTAGTTGAAGTAACTGGTGTTGTGCATTGCATGGACTTTGATGGGAATGCAGGTTACAGCATAACATTAATAGATGCTTCCGAAGAAGGAATCAACCTTTACTCTCCAGTAGACATCTCGAACTATACTAGTCCAATGGAGGGAGATTCAATTAGAGTATATGGTAAAATTGGACAATACAATGGGTTAACTGAAGTGATCGCAGATGAAATTGAACTCCTTGCTCAAAATGTTGCTTTATTTGATCCAGTTCTTGTAACTGCACTAGATGAATCTACTGAATCGCAATATATCATGATGCAGGGAATGACCTTAGTTACTCCAATTACCAATTTTGCCGCAGGAAGTTCTAATGTTGACATTACAGATGGAACGAATACTTTTGTGATGAGAATAGACTCTGATACAGATATTCCAGGTTCGGCTGCGCCTCAAGGATTTTTTACTGTGATAGGTGTTGGAGGCCAGTTTGATAACTCATCCCCATACGATGGCGGATATCAGATTTTCCCTTGCTCTATTTCAAGTATTATTTTTGAATGTACAACGCCATCAAATGCAACAACCCTAGTTGATGAAAGCACAGCAAGTGCGGATGCATCTGGTTTAAGTTACCAGTGGATTAATTGTGCCACGGGGTTGCCAATTGCAAATGCGATCCAACAGTCATTTACAGCTACAACAACAGGATCATATGCGGTTATTGTTACTGACACAGATTGTTCAGATACTTCAGATTGTATTAGCCTTACTGTTTGTTCAAATCCTATAGCTACGACGACTTTAGTAAATGACAGTACCGCCACTGCTGACGCTATTGGAGTCCAATATCAATGGATTGATTGCTCAACAGGTTTGGCAATTGCAAATGAAAATCAACAAACATTTACCGCTACTGCTTCAGGATCATATGCTGTCGTTGTTAGTGAAGGTGCATGTTCAGATACATCTGAGTGCGTAAATTTGACTTTATCCGTTGGAATTGAAGAAATGCTAAACACCAATAGCATTAAGGTATATCCTAATCCGATCGTTGATGAATTATCAATCACAAGCTCTTCAGATTTTTCAATTTCGTTTTCAGTTGCTGATATTAATGGAAAAGTAATTTCAGAAAATAATATTTTACATTCATCTGCGACTATCAATACAAGTAAATGGAGCAAAGGCGTTTACTTTGTAAAATTCACATCTGAAAAAGGTGAATTTATCGTAAAAGTGATGAAATAATCCAACAAGTAAGAACTGAAAGCCCTCCAAGTGAGGGCTTTTTTTGTTTGTAACTTTTTCCTTTTCCATAGGTCTAAATGTGGCAACATTTTATTTTTGTCAAAACATTTCAAATGAATCGATTAACCCTTCTGATCATAAGCTTTTTTTTCTCTTTTGTCAGTACTGCCCAATATTGGCAACAAGAAGTGAATTATATCATCAATGTCACCTTAAATGATAAGGACCACACGTTGTCCGCCTTTGAAGAATTTGAATACATCAATCATTCTCCAAATACATTGGATGTAATGTACATTCACCTTTGGCCAAATGCCTATAAAAATGGAAAGACTGCACTGGGCAAACAACAATATGAGGGTGGTGAAACGGAACTTACTTTCGGACCAGAGGAAATAAAAGGTTGGATCGATTCTCTTAATTTCAAAGCTGACGGTCAACCGGTGACTTGGTCTCTTGATCCAGCAAATATTGATATCGCCATCCTAAAATTGAATACTCCACTTGCTAATGGTCAACGTGTGAAGATCAGTACACCGTTCAAAGTAAAGATTCCTTCAGGTTCAATTTCTAGACTTGGGCACATTGGACAATCTTACCAGATCACACAATGGTATCCAAAACCTGCTGTGTATGACAAAAATGGCTGGAATGCCATCCCCTATCTGAATCAGGGAGAATTTTATTCTGAATATGGTTCATTTGATGTGAGTATTACCTTACCTGAAAACTATGTAGTTGGAGCCACAGGTGACCTTCAAACTCAATCTGAGATCGACTTTCTGAATGCGAAGCATGAGGATACCAAAAAGAACATCAAAGAAATGCTTCAGCAAAAACAAGGACGAGGTGGAAGAACTGAATTCCCTGCTTCTTCGACTACCTTCAAAACGATCAGATATACCCAAACTAAAGTTCATGACTTTGCCTGGTTTGCTGATAAACGATATGCAGTTTCCAGGAGTGAGGTGGAATTACCTCATTCAAAACGAAAAGTTACTACTTGGGCGATGTGGGTTCCTCATAACACATTCACATGGCAGTATGCCGATGAATACTTGAGGGATGGAACCTATTATTATTCCCTTTGGAATGGAGATTATCCATATAATCAAGTAACGGCTGTAGATGGAACAATCAGTGCTGGTGGAGGAATGGAATATCCTAACGTCACCGTAATTGGATCATCAAGCACTAAAGAGGACCTTGAAGTAGTGATTGTTCATGAGGTTGGACACAACTGGTTTTATGGAATTCTTGGATCCAACGAAAGAGCTCATGGATGGATGGATGAAGGAATGAATACCTTGAATGAGGTGAGATACATACAAACAAAATATCCCGACAACCAAAGAATGTCGGATATGGTCTTGAATGGCAGATTTCATATGAATGACCTCGATCACCACGACATGGGTGATATTTCCTAT
>JALRFI010000237.1 GCA_023253775.1 Crocinitomicaceae bacterium | reverse complement strand
CCTTTCTTGGTTCCGCAATGAAAGTTGCCACCCTTCGATTGGCTAAAAGCATGAATTCTTCGATCAGTTTATGAGCGTCTTTCGATGTCTTGATGACAACCCCAACAGGGTGTCCGGATTCATCTAGTTGGAACCTCATTTCTTCAGACTGAATGTTTAGCGCACCCTTTTTTAGTCTCGCTTTTCGCAAAATTTTAGCGATTTTATCCAGAACAAGAACTTCTTTCTTATAATCACCATCTTTTCCTTCTATGATCTCCTGTGCCTCTTCATAGGCAAATCGACGATCAGAATGAATAACGGTCTTGCCAAACCACTGGTTATATACCTTACCATTTTCATCCATTTCGAAGATTGCAGAAAAACTAAATTTATCTTCATTCGGACGTAAGGAACAAGCCATATTTGAGAGCTGCTCCGGAAGCATTGGTACAACACGATCAACCAGGTAGACAGAATTTGATCGCTTCAAGGCTTCTTTATCCATTGCCGATCCTGGTCGAACATAATGGCTTACATCCGCAATGTGTACACCAATTTCTAAATGACCATTTTCAAGCTCACGATACGACAAGGCATCGTCAAAGTCTTTTGCATCGACAGGGTCAATGGTAAACGTTGTCACATCCCTGAGATCCCTTCTACGTTTAACTTCTTCTTGATCAAGTTCAAGGCCTACGGTTTCTGCTTCCTCCAATACTTCTTGCGGAAACTTGTAATCAATACCCAGATTGCAGAGGATCCCAATCATTTCTGTGTCACTAGAACCAGTAGCGCCTAAAACTTCAACAACTTCACCATAGGGATTTCCGGCGGTTTTAGGCCAAACGGTTATTTTAACGAGCGCTTTATCTCCGTTTTTGGCACCATTCAGCTTTTCTTTGGAAATATATATGTCTGTTCCTAAACGAGTGTTGTCCGGCACCAGAAAGGCAAAATTTTCATGCAACTCAATCGTTCCGACAAACTGAGTTCTTTCGCGTTCAACCACTTCAATTATCTGGCCCTCTATTCTGTTCTTACCTTGTTTCGTTATCCTTACCTTGACGCGATCACCCGCAAGCGCCTGATTCAATGCGTGTGTGGGAATATAAATATCTGCTTCTCTATCATCGGCAACCACAAATCCAGCCCCTCGGTTGGTGATCTCGAGAATACCCTCAACACCTATAACATTCAAGCTCAAGGAGTAAACACCATGTCCATGTCCTTGCAAAAAACCTTCAGACTTCAAGTCTTGTAAAACATCGAACGCAAGCTTTCTAAGGGCTGTGTCTTTTACATCGATAAGGGTGCAAATCTGCTTGTGAGAAAGGACGCTTTCTGGATTTTTATCAAAGACCATTCGAATGATGTGCCTCAAAGAGGACCTCATTTTGTTCGACTTTCCGATTTTATCCCCTTTACCGGAGTTATTTTTCTTTTTTCTTGACATATTTCCCAAAGTTAAGCTTTAACAAATGAAATAAGTACCCATCAAAGAGCTTGATTTGCAAACAGATTGATAAATTTGTAGGAATAGCGAGAATTGTCGCTGTTGATAAAATAAACAGTTGAATATGATGAATAAAAGAGTAGAAGAGGCATTGAATGAACAGATCCAAAAAGAGGCATCATCATCTCAGTTTTATCTTGCTATGGCGTCGTGGGCTGAAAACAATGGGTTAAATGGCACAGCAATGTTTATGTACACCCACTCAGACGAAGAAAGATTTCACATGCTGAAGCTAGTGAAATTTGTAAACGAGCGCGGGGGACGGGCATTAATTCCTGCGATCGATTTACCACCAAGAGATTTTAAAAATCTTGAGAACGTATTTGAATTGTTGCTTGAGCATGAAATAGGAGTAACTGAAAGCATCAACAACCTTGTTGATATTTGTTTACAGGAAAAGGATTATACAACGCATAATTTTGTTCAGTGGTATGTTTCTGAGCAGTTGGAAGAAGAGGCGTTAGCCAGAACGATCTTGGATAAATTAAGACTGATTGGTGGAGACAAAGGGGGTATGTATATGTTTGACAGGGACCTTGAAAACTCTGCAATTCAGCCATCACCAGTAAATACAACCAAGCCGAACGCGTTTTAAAAAATGCGAATTTTTCGCCTGCTAATACTAACTGTATTGTTCTTTTCTTTCAAGGGAACATGGGCGCAAACAACCTATCGTTTTAGAAATTATTCGATCAGTGATGGATTGTCTCAAAGTTCAGTTACCTGTATAATACAAGACGAGAATATGTCATTGTGGATCGGAACTCAAGACGGTCTTAATCGGTTTGACGGAAAGAACTTTGAAATCTTCAATTCCGACGGAACGAATGGTTTGGAAAGCGAGTATATAAAGTGCTCACTTAAAGAGCCAAAAGGAACCTTGTGGTTTGGAACAGCCAACGGTTTGACGAAATATGATCCGAACACAGAAAAATTCAAAACATACCACCTTAACACTACATCCACTCTTCAAATCGAAAGCATGGATATCGATGGTGAAGGGCAGATCTGGCTTGCGACAGCAGGTAATGGCGTCCTGAAATTTTCAACAAAAACCGAAAAATTCATTCTGCAAGAAGGCCTTATACCCGCCAGAAAAATTCAATCACTGTTGCTGGCTTCAAATGGCGACCTATTCATTAACACGGAGGACAAAGGGCTATGGAGAAGAGGGGTGTCATCTACAAAAGCGGAACAGCTATTTTTACCAGGAAAAGGGCCCCTGCCCTTAACAATAAATAAAATTACCGAAGCGAGGAAGGGAGAGATTGTGTTTTCCACGAGTCAGGGTCTTTTCCAATATGAGATAACAACACAGGAATTGAAGCCTATCTTTGAAGAATTGGATAATTCTTTTGGAATTATGGCTATTTCTGATGTGTTTTATCTATCCGAAGAAAACAAATGGTTTATTGCTTCGGTGAATAAAGGTCTTTTTTCTATTCGTCAAGACGGTACAATTTTACAAAGCACCCAAGACATCTTCCAGAAAAGCGCCATTTTGTTCAACGACCTTAGTGCATTGTTCAGGGATAACTCAGGCACAATGTGGGTTGGAACAGACAGGGGCCTATCAAGTTTTGACCCTAAGAATCAAGGATTCCTTGGTGTTGGACCGAGCGGCAACCTAGAACACGGAATTCCCAATCCCAACGTTTGGAGCTTCGGAGAGGATAAATCAGGAAAATATCTATATATCGGTACCGACAAGGGGATCTCTAGATTCAACAGAAACACGGGAAAATTCGAACAGTTTTATCGCTCCTTCGGGACCAACAAAAATCTCGAAGCATCAGAAATAACAGTGCTTTCAATGTATGTTATTGATGTCAACCATGTTTTAGTAGGCTGTCTCGATGGATTATTTGAGCTAAGTATTATCTCTCCTAACGACTATTCTTTCAAGGAAGTTAAAGGTTTCAAAGACGATGAAACAAAACAAAGACACTCAAGAATATATTCTATACTTCCATTTAAGAAAGACCAATATTTTCTAGCCACTAAAGGAGGTGTTGTACTTATTGATACAAAAAGAGCAACAACTCAAGTTTTCGAACACAACCCGAAGAGCCCGAGGGAGAGTATTCGTGCGGGCGTTTGTCGTTTAGGGTTTAGGGATAACACAGGAAGATTTTTATTCGCGACCAGCTCTGGTGGGTTGAATGTTTTGGAAGGAAATGGCGAATATTTAAAGATAGTACCCTATCGCTACAACTCCTACTTAACGAAATATACTAAAGATTACTTGTTTTCTATTTGTCAGACAGGAAAGAACGAATACTGGTTTGGAACCTTTGGTTCAGGGCTTCTTTACTGGAATGAAAAAACAAAGGAATCGAGAATTTATACAAAGAAAGATGGCCTTCCCAACAATGTGGTCTATGGAGTACTTCAAGACGGCCAAGCAGATCTTTGGATTAGTACTAACCGAGGGTTATGCCGATTCAACAGGTTATCAAGCGAAACAACCAATTATACTGAAGTAGATGGTTTAATGAGTAATGAGTTTAACCATGGGGCATATTTTAAATCGAAAAACGGGGAATTGTATTTTGGGGGTATTTACGGTTATAATTTTTTTGACCCAAAGAGTCTTGTTCTTCATAATCCAGATGTTGTTGTTAAGCTTACAAAATTAAAATTAGACAAAACCTGGTTGAAACCAGGAGAAAAAGGATCCCCTCTAATAAAGCCTCTATCAAAACTTGATGTATTAGAATTGTCTTATCGACAGAGAAGTTTTACAGTGCGATTCCAGTCTTCTGATCTAAGTAATCCTGAATTGGTCAACTATAAGTATATTCTTGAGGGTACAGATGAGGGCGAGGTGATGCTTGGATCATCGAACGAGCTTCGTTTCACTTCACTTTCATCAGGAACTTATAAACTCAAGATCTTTGCAAGAATCGGTGACGGGCCTTGGGGTTCACCAGCAATATTGAACATTAGCATTACTTCTCCTTTCTGGGCGTCTTGGTGGTTTATTTTGATTGTAATCACAGTGTTAGCGATCAGCGTAAGGTTGTTCATCCGAAAACGAATTGAAGATGCAAGAAGGGAGCAGGTTAGGCTTGAAATGAAGGTGGCACAAAGAACTCGTGAGATAAGGGCGCAGAACATTCAGATCGAGCGGCAAAGACAACAACTGGAGAAGGAAAAAAATAAAGTGGAAGAAAACCAGCGTTTGCTCCAGATTGAAAAAGACAAGACAGAAAAATTATTGAAAAACATAATTCCTGACGAGATCACCGAAGAGTTGAAAAATAAAGGTCGTGCAAGCGCAAGAGCATATAAAACGGTTTCGGTACTCTTTACAGACTTTGTCGGATTTACAAAAATTGCAGACAGACTAACCCCAATGGAGCTGGTAGGAAAATTAGACGTATACTTTAGAAAATTTGATGAAATCATTGTAGAAAATAACCTTGAGAAAATCAAAACAATCGGTGATGCATACATGTGTGCTGGTGGTGTGCCAGTGAGAAACAACACAAACCCTATAGATGCTTGTCTTGCTGCTTTACAGATCCAGGACTATATGACAAAACTGAAGTATGACGCCATTGCGAACAATGGTGAATACTGGGAGCTAAGACTAGGAATCAATACTGGAGAAGTGACTGCCGGGGTGATTGGCAGCGAACGTTTAGCTTATGATGTCTGGGGGGCAACCGTTAATCAAGCGCAACGAATGGAAATGCTGGGTGAACCGGGTAAAGTTACGGTCACAGGAAACACATTTAAGCATATCGAACCGTATTTTGAATGTACATTTAGGGGCAAAGCCCAATCAAAGAGTCGCGGGTTGATCGACATGTTCACTATTGACAGGATCAAACCTGAACTATCTGTAAATGGAGAAGGAATCTATCCGAATGAACGTTTCCAACAGATCGTTAACCTTCACCATTACAGTTCGATCAACTATTACAAGGCAGAAAGGCATATTATGAAAGTATTGGAAAAAGGACTTTCAGATAAACTCCACTATCACAGTATTGCTCACACAAAGGATGTGGTAAAGGCCGTGGAGCGCATTGCTTTGAGCGAAGGGGTAACTGATGAAGGGCTTTTCTTGTTAAAGTCTGCTGCAACCTACCATGACGCGGGTTTTGTGGAGCAGTACGATAAGAATGAACCAATCGGAGCCAGAATGGCGGATGAGATCCTTCCAAAATACGGCTATACCGAACAACACATTCAAACGATCAAAGAATTGATCTTCGTTACCCAGATCCCACATCAACCAAAGAATAAGCTGGAAGAGATCATGTGTGACGCTGACCTCGACTACATTGGAAGAGATGATTTCCATGAGATTGCGGATCGTTTGAGAAGAGAGCTAAAAGAACATGGTAAGATAGATAGTGATCGTAAATGGGATGAGATCCAGGTAATGTTCCTGACTCAACACAAGTATTTTACAGAAACATCTATTCGCACGAGAAGGGCGAAAAAACTCCAGAACCTTGATGAGGTAAAAGAACGACTGGAAAAAAATGTTTACCTCGATTGATTAACGAATAGTGCGCCAGGATCGTTAATTATGTAGAACCACTCCAATGAAAAAGGCAACCTATTTTCTAATAATACTTCTTACAATTGCTTACGGTTGTCAGAAAACTGATATTCCGCAAAATCAGCCGGTGCCCGCAGGAGTTCAAACGACCGGGTGGACCTATGTTGAAAATGGCGCGGGAGAGACATTTACGATCAACTGGGACGCAGATGTGCTTTATGGAAATGCTGTTGACTCTTTTGATTTGGACAATAATGGTGTTTACGATATTGAGTTTCAATTGAATGTAATCAATCCTGACAGTTCTCATTTGTTAGTAGGAATGCCAAACCCATTCCCAAATTTTAGAGCGATTGGCAAAAATGGAGTGACTATAGCCTCAATAAGCCATAGCGAGTATGTCGGGCTAGGCCAAACCACCACCAATTACTTTGTAAAGAATTTGAATCTAGGAAATGATATCACCAAGGAAAAACTTTGGAGAGGAACAGCACCGCTATGGCAAGAAAATCCTGTGGGTTGGTATCCCGGACCATGGACCGGTGTTGAACAAAGCTATTATCTGGCATTCAGACGAATGGAACAATTTGGAAACACCTACTTTCCAAAGTATGGTTGGATAGAGATTGATTGCACTGTGTTAAATAATCCAAAGTTAGTACGATGGGCAGTGCAATAAAAAACCCTGACATTTCTGCCAGGGCTCTTTTTCGCTTTTTTTCTATTAACTGAACAAAATACTCTGACCATATTTACCACTGATGTCAATTGGGTTTACGATAAGGGCAGGAACTTTTGCGTCATTCGTAATAATATACTGTTCGTAGTTGGTTCCCAAACCGCTCAAGATTCCCCCCCTATGCAGGTTCATGATAGCGATAAGGTCCGCATCTATATTAACAGCATGTTTAACTACTTCTTTATCAAATCCTGAACCAGGCACAACAGTTGCTGTCATTTCAATCTCTCTTTCAGTGAAAAATTTCTTTGCAAATTGGATGTTAGCCTGAACCTGGTGCTGAAGGAACTCGTCCGTCTCATCTGGCGTAATCACGTGAACACGCGACTTAAAGTAAGTAGCAAGGTTTGCAACGATGGCGAGCTTTTGTTTGGTCTCTTTATTTAGGTCCATAGGAACAACGATATCGTCATAGCCGGTTTCCTTAATTCCTTTTTCTTGAACAATAATAAACGGAACCGATGAACTAGTTACCACTTTAAGGGCATGACTACCTGTTATGTGCTGCCATCCATGTGCGCCATGGGTGCCCATAAAGATCAACTCAGCGTGATGTTCCGCGGCGAAATCACCGATTTCATCAAAAATAGACCCTAAACGAACGTACGGGATTAACTGTGCTCCGCCATCCTTGTGGGCAGCAAGAACAGCGCTTAATTTATCCTCTGCCTCATTGATATCCTTTTCCTTAGGGACAACATGCAGCACATAAATTTGAGCGCCTAGGGGTTTTGCAGTTGCGATAGCATGCTCTAGAGCAATATCAGC
Source organism: Crocinitomicaceae bacterium (assembly GCA_023253775.1). Classification (GTDB taxonomy): domain Bacteria; phylum Bacteroidota; class Bacteroidia; order Flavobacteriales_D; family Crocinitomicaceae; genus M0103. The sequence goes on along the minus strand of JALRFI010000237.1, from coordinate 20,657 downwards.
GACAGGTGTAAAATCATGAGGTACAATAAAAGTCTTCGTTTTCATAGAGAATGTTTCTGGTTTTAGATCCGTTTGCAAATGTAATAATAAACAATTTTTCTTTTATAAATTGATAGGTTTTTTATGGTTTATTGGAAGTTAACTCTGTCCCCATTAATTTCAATTAGCGTAAATTTGCTCAAAGTGCCGCAATGAAGATAATCGGAAAGCTTCTAAAAAAAACTACGGAAATTGGTTATTTGCGCCAGGCCAAAAAAGGACGCGACTATCGGGATCAGTTGGAAACATTGAGTGGTTTGTTGGAAAAGGCAAAAGGAACTCGTTTCGGTGTTAGGCACGACTTTTCATCATTAACCAAAGAGGAAGATCCAGTAAAAAAATACCAGAAGAGAGTTCCAATTACAGATTATGATGAATTTCATGATAACTGGTTGAAGGGTTCTATTTTAGGGTTAAAAGACAACACTTGGCCAGGAAGAATTAAATACTATGCATTAAGCTCGGGCACCACAGGTTCACCATCGAAGCGAATTCCAGTGACCGAAGAAATGATCAGATCCTTTCAAAAGTCAAGCATGCGCCAGATCACAATGCTCCATGAACTAGACCTTCCAGACACATTTTTTAATGCGTCGGTACTCACTGTTGGCGGAAGCACAAAGCTCACCAAGAAACAAACGCACATTGAAGGAGATCTGAGTGGGATTCTTAAAAAACACACTTCTTTTATTTTATCCCCCTTTGCAAAACCGGGAAATAGAATTTCAGGTTTGAAGGACTGGAACCAGAAACTGGAGAAAATGATAAAAAAGGCTCCCGATTGGAATATTGGAGTTGTTGCAGGTGTGCCAAGTTGGTGTATTATGTTGATGGAAAAAATAGTAGAACATTATAACCTAAACTCCATCCATGATATTTGGCCAAATTTTCAGGTATATGTGCATGGAGGCGTATTCATAGAGCCCTATTTGCAGCGACTGGAAAAAGTCACTTCAAAAAAAGTTCACCTACTTGATACCTATTTAGCGAGCGAGGGATATTTTGCTTATCAGACTTCTACAACCAAAGAGGGAATGCAGCTTTTATTACATACCGGAGTTTTCTTTGAGTTTGTTCCGTTCAACGCGAACTATTTCGATCAGCAAGGAGAGCTAAAAGATAAAAACGTTGCTTATACCTTGGCAGAAGTGAAAAAAGGAGTAGAGTATGCAATAGTGATCAGCACAAACGCCGGTTTGTGGAGGTATATGATTGGAGACCTCATTAAATTCATCGATGTTGAAGAACGTGAAATCCAAATAACAGGAAGGATCAAACAATACTTGAGTCTTTGTGGTGAGCACCTTTCACTTGAAAACATCAACCAGGCGATCAATGAGGTTAATAAACGCGAAAGAATTGGCATTACAGAATTTTGCATTATACCAAGCAATGAGGAAATGAAACACTATTGGTTCATAGGTCTGGATGAAGAAGTTGATCCTTCGAGGCTTATGGATCAGATCGACCAAGTATTAAAAAGTGGTAATGACGATTATGCTGCGGTTAGAAAATATACACTTTCAGATCCTGAGATTCGTTGCTTCAAATCCGATGTGTTTTATCGTTTTATGGAGACCATCGGGAAAACCGGTGCTCAGAACAAAGTTCCGCGTGTTATGAATGCCCATCAGAGTGAGATGTGGCTCAATTACCTTAGGAAGGAAGGACACTTATAGCCCCGTTTTTAATTCATTATTTGGTTGTCTGCTTTTCAGGTAATATTTAAGGACAGCGTTTACCACAATAACCAATACGATAATTGCTGATCCGATGTAGAATTGAGAACCAAGGACTTCATTTTCCTTCAAAATAACAATGGCAAGGAGAATGGTGTAAACGGGTTCCAGGTTAATACTCAAAGAAACAGTAAATGCACCAAGCCTCTTAACAACCTCAATCGTTGCAAGAAATGCAAATGAGGTACATAGAATCCCGAGGAACAATAACCACAGAAAATCGCTAAGAGTCATTTGAAAAAGATCAGCATTTAGTTTGTTTTGAGACAACAGAACGACACTCAAGAAAACGAAACCAGCGATCAATTCAAAAAAAGTAATAGTTGATGAGGATTCTTCTTTTGCAAGACGGGCGTTACTTACGGAGAACAATGCGGCAAAGAACGCGGAGCTGAGACCATATGCTAAAGCAATGTAATCATTTTCTGAAAAATCTCCTGAAACAAAATAGATTCCATAGATTACAACGATCCCCATAAAAAACTCAGTCCAGGAGAACTTTCTTTTTAAGATCAGCGGCTCAAGCCAGGTTACATGAAGTGTTGTTGTAGAAAGGCATAAGATACCCAGCGAAGCAGTAGATAATTGAATAGACCGGTAAAAAGTTAACCAATGCAACGCGACAACAACCCCAACACCCAAGATAAAGAATAGATTTTTCTTATTCGAAACGGCTAAGCTTCTTCGAATTGAGAGGAGAGTAATCCATAAAGCGACCCCTGCAATTAATATCCTGTACCAAACCAAAATAAGGTCATCAAGAAGGATGAGTTTGCCCAGAATTCCGGTGAACCCCCACATGAAGATAATGGCGTGTAAGAGAATATGATATTTGTACTGCTTTAACACGGGCCGAAAATAAAAAAAGCGGATGATTTATCACCCGCTTTTCTTTACTCTTAATTTGCTTTTTTCTTTGCCTTTTTTCGTTTATCGTCGATCTTTTTCTGATCGTCGTCTAGTTTTTCGTGTTTCTTCTGAAGTTTTTCTAGATCAGACATTAACCCACTTGTATCTTTTCCTTTCTTCTTCGCCTTGTCGATCTTTTTGTCTAACTCTTTGATCTTACCGTCAAGTTTTTTGCGCTCGTCGTCCAACTTCTTCTGATCCTCATCGAGTTTTTCCATTTCTTTTTTATACTCCTCCGCACGCTCTTTTTCTTTTTCGGCCTCTTTTGCATCTTTTTCAGCCTCTTTCTCTTCTTTAGCAGCTTCCTTGGCTTCTTTTTCTGCTTCCTCCTTGGCTTTTTCTTCTTCCTTCTCTTTCTTTTCTTCTTCTTTTGCCTCTTTCTTAGCTTCTTCAGCCTTTTCTTTTTCAGCCTTTTCTTTTTCTTCAGCTTCCTTTTTAGCTTCTTTCGCCTTTTCCTCCTCTTCCTTTGCTTTCTTCTCCGCTGCCTTTATGTCTTTTTCCTGTTCTTTTTGCTTTTCTTCCGCTTCTTTTTTAGCACGTTCCTCCTCGGATTTTGCTTCTTCCAGCTTAGAGTTTTCGAGCTCTTTTTTCTTTTCTGCTAATTCCTGCTCTCTTTTTTTAGCCTCTTCTTCTCGTTGTCTTGCTTCTGCTTCTGTTTTCTTTTCATTCTCCAAACGAATTCGCTCTGCTTCTTGTCTGTTTTTCTCAGCTTCAGACGCATTCATTTCAGCATTTTTGCGCTTTTCCTCAGCAATTCGTTCAGCCTCTTCTCTTTCTTTTCGAAGCTCTTCCTGCGATTTCATTGCATTTTCCTTGTTCTCATTATACTTTTCAGTATTCTCCTTATATTCTTCGGTTTTTTCGAGACTTTCATTGGTTTTTTCCTCCAACTTGTTCACTTTCTCTTCAGAATTTTCATTGATCTCTTCGGCTGTTTGAGTCTTGGATTTCAATGAAAAAGAAAATGTTCCACCGTTCGTAAGTGTAACTTCAGTCTTCTTGTCATTCTTGTATAAAGCATGTGAAACATCAATGCTCACCATTTGTCCACCGTAAGTAGGGATAGTGATATTTGCTTTTCCTGAAGCGTCAGTTGTTGCAGCGCCAATTGTCATTCCGTTTGCGGCGATCTTTACAAGCGCTCCTGCCACAGGGCCTTTTGAACTAGATACATTTATAGTAACTGTAATAGCGTCCTTAATCAGCACTTCTGTTTTATTAACAGCAGCGAAAACGCTGTTGAGCGCCCCGAAAGAAGCAAGCAACAAACCAACTAATATTAATTTTTTCTTCATTGTTCTGAGAATCTCGTGTTTTGGTATCTAAATATACAATTATTCGTGTTTTGCCTCTGCTTTGAGCAAAAACAATTCTAAAAATCAAGTAATTTTAGAGCATGTTATTTCAACAGGTAACCGGACATGCGGAGTTAAAAAGATTATTGATTCAGGAAGTGAATGATCAAATGATCAGTCATGCCCAGTTATTTCTTGGAAAAAGCGGTTACGGGTCCTTGCCATTGGCAATAGCTTTTGTGCAGTATATCTTTTGTGAAAACAAACAAGCAAATGACAGTTGTGGTTCTTGTCCCTCTTGCATTAAAGTTAAGAATCTTCAACATCCGGATCTTCATTTTACTTTTCCGACGGTTTTGTCAGAAAATAAAACAAGTGATCCGCTTTTAGGAGAATGGAGAGACCAGATCGCAGAGTCTCCCTATTTTGATTTGAATGACTGGCTCGAAAGAATTGACCCCAAGCTTAGAAACCTAAGCATAGGAGTTGATCAAAGTCAGGAAATACTGAAAAAGCTTTCACTTAAGGCGTTTGAAGGAAAGTACAAGGTGATGGTGATCTGGATGGCGGAGGAAATGAACCCTCAATGCTCCAACAAATTGTTGAAGATCCTGGAAGAACCACCGCAGAACACCGTGTTTATTTTATTGGCAGAGTCGGTTGACAGAATTCTACCCACCATTCTTTCAAGAACTCAACTATTCAAGATCCCGAGGATTGATACAGAGAGTTTATCAAAGCATCTTAGAGAAGAATTAAATGTTTCTCCTGTCCATCTTCAGTCTGTTCTCGTTCGTGCAGAGGGGGATAGAATTGAAGCAGAAAAACTGGCCCAGGCTCAGGAGGAGACCAAGACAACAAGAGATATATTTATCCAGATGATGAGGGTCTGCTACAAAAAGAATGTGATCGACATGATGGACTGGGCTGAGAACATCGCCTCGGAGGGAAAAGAAGCACAGAAGCAGTTTCTGGAGTATTGTTTACACATGTTCAGGCAAAGCATGCTGAAGAATTATACTCAGGATACCTTGACAAGAGTTTCACCGGAGGAAGATTCGTTTCTCGAGAACTTTGCGAAATACATTACCGGGAATAATATATTCGACTTTATGAAGTCCTTCAATGATGCACATTATCACCTGGAAAGAAACGCTAATTCAAGGATTCTTTTCACAACCCTGTGTTTCAATGTGATGAGGTACATTCACAAAGCTTGAGGGTCATCCAATGATTAATTTGTTATTTTTACAACTATTAAAAGCGATTTATGGGATGCTCAAATTGTAGTAGTGGAGGAGGAACACCAAGAGGGTGTAAGAACAATGGAACATGCAGTTCGGGAGGATGTAATAAGCTTGAGGTATTTGATTGGTTAGCGAATATTTCTTTACCACAGGGACACTCAGAATATGACATCGTAGAGGTACGATTCAAGAACAGCAGAAAGAACTTTTATAGAAATTCAAAATCACTTCCCTTACATGTAGGGGATATTGTCGTTGTTGAGGCTAGTCCGGGATATGACGTAGGTGTAGTTTCTGTAACTGGAGAGATTGCGAAGATCCAAGTGAAGAAAAAGGCTCCCGGCTTCAAACCGATGGAAGCTCGAAAGATCACAAGGGTAGCAGTTCAGGAGGACGTTGACAAATGGATACAAGCCCGATCTCTCGAAAAAGAGGTTATGTACAAATCCAGAACGCTTGCAGTGAATCTTGGTCTCGAAATGAAGATCTCGGATGTAGAATATCAGGGCGACCTTTCAAAGGCAACGTTTTACTATACAGCGGATAGCCGGGTAGACTTTAGACAGTTGATCAAGGATATGGCGGATCAATTTAAGATCCGTGTTGAAATGCGGCAGATCGGTTCAAGGCAAGAGGCTTCTCGTTTAGGAGGAATTGGATCTTGTGGACGTGAGTTGTGTTGTTCTACATGGTTAACCGACTTCCGCTCAGTTTCCACGAGTGCAGCCAGATACCAGCAATTATCATTAAATCCTCAAAAACTTGCCGGTCAATGCGGTAAGTTGAAATGCTGTCTGAACTATGAATTGGACATGTACCTTGATACAATCAAGTCTTTCCCAAAGGGAGACACGAGATTACAAACGGAAAAAGGATCTGCACATCATATAAAAACAGACGTGTTTAAAGCACAAATGTGGTATGTCTATGATGGAGAGGCTGGTGCCGGCTCAGGATTGATAGCGCTTTCCCCGGAAAGGGTTCGAGAGATCATCCAAATGAACAAGGAGGGTAAAAAACCAAAGGAACTAGTAGAATATTCTGAGAAGACGGAGGTTTTTAAAGAACCTGATTATTCAAATGTAGTGGGTCAGGATAGCCTGAACAGATTTGAACATGCTTTCAAAGCAAAAAAGAAAAAGAAAAAACCGAGAAGAGATAATCGTCCTGAAGGAGCTTCTGCCCCAAAACAGGGAGAACCAAGGGCGCCACGCGCTGAGAATCCTCAGCCATCTGGAACCCCTAATCCAAACAAGAAAAGGCGAAGACCAAACCGAAAAAAAGGAGGAAACAATAATAATCCAGCTGAATGAAAAGAGTGATTGCTTTTTTTCTTTTGGTAAGCACGCTTTCGCTTACTTCCTGTGATGAAGCTCCTGTCTATGAGAAAGTATACTCTTTTGAGAATACAACCTGGGATCAGCAACAAAAACTTAATTTCAAAGTAGACATCAAGGATACAGATCAGGAATATGATTTTATCATTACCCTGAGAACAACAACGGACTATAACTACAATAATCTCTGGATCTTTCTGAACACAATAACACCCTCTGGAAAGAAGGCAAGAGAACCTTTCGAGATTAAAGTAACCAATCCGGATGGATCTTGGGCGGGCATAAAAACAGGAACGATTGTCGAGTTTCCACTTAAATTCAACAGCAGAAAGTTACCTGAGGAAGGTGTATATTCGTTCGTAGTTGAGCAAGGAATAACTGCCACAGAGATCACCGAAGTGCTGGACATGGGATTTAGAGTAGACAGGGCGTCTAAAGAAAAGTAATTACTTCTCTTTCTTCTTCTCAATTGTGTATCCGTAGCTTAGACATAAAATATGTCTAGTTCTTGGATTTGGAAGATTGATTCGGGTGTCATAAATGTACCCAAAGGAAACCTCATGATCAGAGCTGAGGTCAAGCTCAAATCCACCAAAGATCCTCATCTTGTTGATCTGCTGACCGAATTCTCCAAATTTTGGATTGTAAAACATTTCAGCATTCATAATCGGAGAAAAGATAAAATTATTGACATCATATTTTACCTCTAATTTACCTCTCAATGCCTGATCAAATTCAGGCTCATAAAACTCAGAAGATGACAGTCTATCAAAAGAATACTGATATCGGGCACGAGCCTTGAAATAAAAACGACCAACCTGATATTTCCCGTCAAGGTTAAAGTTGACACGATGAGAATTTGTGTAATATCCGGTTAATTGCTTGTCATAGATATACCTGTAGTCACAAGAAAACCGCAAGAATTTGTTCACCTTATATTTTAAGGATGCTTGAGGAAAGATAGTACTTAAACCATTGGACCCAAATCTGGTTGTCACCTCTGCTCCCCAGTCAAGGCGTTTAATGATCCGACCACCGACCCCTATTTCAGTCCACACCATTCCCTCTTGAGTCTGGGCCTCCAAGAACAACGGAAAAATTACGAACAGAAGGGCGATTTTTCTCATCAGATTTTTTTGATGTAGATTGTATCTACTTCAATTGTTGATTTCTTACTGGTGATTTCAACTTCTACCATTTTTACAGCCTTTCCGCTTGGATCAGTGCTGCTGTCCTCGTAAACAAAAAGTTTGTAAATGCCATTGTTGAGGTACTTAAACTCAAAAGAGCCGTCATAGGACGTTTTTATATCATCGTCATAAAAAGTATCATCCGCCCCATAAATTATGTAAACATCCTGATCGGCAGCAGGATATTCCGCAATTATATTTGAACCAATGTACTTTTGTTCAATTACAACCCCTTTAATTGTTGATGTTCCTCCTTGTCCTTCAACCTTTTTACAAGATGAAATGATAAACAAAGACAATGAGACTAAAATAAACGTAAAAACACCTTTCATTTTTCTTCTATATTTAATTCGATCAGCCTATAAACACAACCTTTTCAGTAATTTGATCGTTTCGAATATAGTAAGACATTTAATATATTCGTAATATTGAGTATTAACTTTGTTTAATAAGGAGTTTAAAACATATAAAAACATGAAACATATCCTACTACTGTTTTTCTCGACATTACACTTAGGTTTAATGGCACAGGTCATAATTAATGAATATTCTTGTTCAAACATATCTGGACCTACAGATGCATATGGTCAGCGAGAAGACTGGGTTGAGCTCTATAATACATCAGCATCTCCTGTGGACCTCACAGGTTATTATTTGTCTGATAAAATTGCCAATCCAACTAAGTGGATGATACCGTCGGGAACGATTCCAGCAAATGGATTTCTAATGGTGTTTTGTTCAGGAAGGGGAACCGTCAACGGCACACAGCTCCACCCAAACTTTAAGTTAACCCAGACTGATGGCGAATGGATTATTTTGTCTAATTCCTTTGGAAACATTATAGAATCCTATGAAATTACACAGACAACAAAACAAAATCATTCGATAGGAAGGGAGACAAATGGTGCCGCAACATGGAAGTTATTTACAACCCCAACCCCGAACGCAAATAACACAGGAGGTGTGAATTTTTACACTCCAACGCCGAGTTTTAGTGTTGCACCCGGATTTTATCCAGGGGCTCAATCGGTGTCGATCACTTGTTCTGACCCAACAGCGACAATACGTTACACGCTTGATGGTTCGGTGCCTACAACTACTTCTACTTTGTATTCAGTACCCGTTGACATACCAACCACTAAGGTATTAAGAGCCAAAGCGTTCTCCACAAATGAACCGAGCTTTACAATGTCGTCCACCTATTTTATCAATGTTACTCACACAGTTCCGGTTGTTTCAGTTGCTGGGTTTGGAAATGGGAGCGTGCAATCGTTGTTAAATGGCAATCAAAGCATTACCCCGCAAGGGTTTTTCGAACTTTTTGAAGAAGACGGAACCTACATCGATAGAGGAGAAGGAGAGTTTAACAAGCATGGTAATGACTCCTGGGCCTACAACCAAAGAGGGTTTGATGTGATCATGAAGGATCAGTTTGGCTACAACGGCGATATTGATCATCAAATATTTCCAAATAAAACAAGAACAGGATTTCAAAGATTAATCCTAAAACCCGGAGCCTCAGACAATTATCCATTTGAAAATGGTGGAGCCCACATCAGAGATGCATATATTCATACACTTTCACAAAGGGCAAAATTGAAAGTAGACGAGAGAACTTGGAGGCCTTGTGTCGTTTACGTTAATGGCCAATATTGGGGCGTTTATGAGTTAAGAGAAAAGGTCGACGATGCCGATTTTACTGATTATTATTTCGACCAAGATGAGTACAATCTGCAATATTTAAAAACTTGGGGAGGAACATGGACTGAATACGGAGGGCCTCAGGCCCAGACAGATTGGAATAATCTTCGGAATTATATCATGACCAACAATATGGGTAATGCTGCAAACTTCAATTATGTTGATTCATTATTCAACTGGGAGTCTTTAGCTGATTATTTCATGGTTAATTCTTGGACCGTTAATCAAGATTGGCTCAACTGGAACACGGCTTGGTGGAGAGGAAGAGACCCTCTCGGCGACAAAAAGAAATGGAGATACACACTTTGGGATATGGATGCTACTTTTGGGCATTATGTTAACTATACCGGAATTCCGGATAACAGCCCAAATGCAGACCCTTGTAATGCAGAAAGTTTAAATAATCCCGGAGGTCAAGGACACACGGATATTCTCGAAAAACTAATTAATGAACAACCGATAGTAGAGCAATATTATGTCACCCGTTATGTTGACCTATTAAACACCTATTTTGATTGCCCTTACATGATCCAGTTGCTGGATAGTATGGTGAATGAAATTGCCCCTGAAATGCCAGCTCATGTGGCTAGATGGGGAGGCAGTATGACAGGATGGCAAAATAATGTACAAGATATTCGTGATTTTATCAATGCTAGATGCCCCGGATTAGTTAGCGGCTTAATAGATTGTTATGAGTTGACAGGCCCATACGCAACCACTTTCGATGTATCACCGCCACTTGCAGGAGAAATAAAAGTAAATTCAATTTGGGCCCCTACTTACCCTTGGTCAGCCGACTATTTTGGGGGTATAAATACAAACGTAATAGCAAGAGCGTTCCCTGGTTATGTATTTGATCATTGGGAATTCACTACAGGACCAATGGCTTTGGCAATCACAGAAGACACAAATAGTATAGTAATCAATACACCTGAAAATATTGTTGCCGTTTTTATTCCAGACAATCCGGATCTTGATGGCGATGGATGTTTAAATGTTGATGAAATTGCCGCGGGAACTGATCCGTCGAATCCTGATACAGATGGAGATGGCGAAAACGACTGTGCTGAAATCGGACCGGACGTGAACAATCCACTTGACACGGATGGAGATGGAATTATTGATGCACTGGAGTCCTCTACCGTCGATTCAGATGGTGACGGCGTGAACGATGAGTCAGATCCGGCAAATGACGACCCATGTATTCCTAATGTTAATGCAGGGCCATGTGATCAAGATGGAGATGGTTTAACAAACACCGAAGAGGGGGTTGAAGGGACCAGCCCAACCAATCCGGATACAGACGGTGATGGGATTAACGATGGTGCGGAGGTTACTGGCGGTTCAGACCCGAACAATCCGTGTGATCCAGACGATACTTTACCTGGTTGTCAAACAGATGGTGATGGTGATGGAGTAATTGATGCTCAAGAATCGGTAGACGGGACAAATCCAAATGATCCTTGTGATTATCTGGTTGGCTCAATTACTCTTCCAATGGTTGCAGGAGAAGATTGCGATCAAGACGGTATTATCGATCAAACTGAAATAGCTAACGGAACGAATCCTTTTGATCCGTGCGATCCTAATGACGCAGGAGTTCAGTGTGTGACTGGGGTATATTTACCTACCGCATTTTCTCCGAACGAAACAGGGCCTAACAGCAACAATATGCTTTCGATTATTGCAGGAAAGGATGTATTGAGCTTCTCTATTTCGATCTATGACCGTTGGGGCAATTTGATTATTAGTGTATCAAAAACCGAAGAAGTCGCGGGATTAACAGAATTATGGGACGGCACCTTTAGTGGGCAGCCTTGTAACGCTGGTGTTTATGCGTTTATGTTGGATATTAACTACCTTAATGGTGAAAAAGAAATGCGTTCAGGTAATATAACATTGATTCGATGAGGTTAAAAAACATTGGTTTAATTGGGGTTTTATTTTCAAGTTGGACGCTGTTTGGGCAGGACATTCATTTTACTCAAACAGCCCAAACCCCATTACTCATTAACCCTGCATCTGCGGGCGTTTATGACGGTTGGGAAAGAGTCATGATCAATCACAGAAATCAGTGGTTGGGAGCGGGAACTCAATTCATGACAACGAATATCGCGGCTGATGCTAACTTTGGAAAAACAAGACTGAACGATAAGGCTCACCTGGGTGTTGGAGTCAATTTCTATAATGATATTGGAGGCGATTCAAAATTTGGAATGCAAAAAGGTGCTCTTACCTTGAGTGGTATCCTTCCAGCGGGCAATGGTCATATTTTTTCTGCAGGAATTCAAGGAGGTTTTGCATCCAGAAAGGCCGATCTTTCCCGGGTTACTTGGATGTCGCAATGGAATGGTTCTGGATTTGATCAAACGCTGTATTCTGGTGAAGCAAATGGCGCGAGCTCATTTACATACATGGATGCAGCCGCAGGACTTTTCTACACCTATGATGGTGGCCAGAATACGTTTCAGCGAAATAATGATTTCAAATTTCAGATTGGATTTTCTGGATACAATTTGAATAGACCCCAACTGAAATATGTGACCGTTGATGGAGATCGACTTTATCGCAAATGGATTGGTCACGCAGGTGTAATTGCTGACTTAACAGCTACAAATTGGTCAATTGACGCTAATGCAGTGCAGGTTATTCAAGGACCTCACACGGAAACGATTTTAGGATTATTGTTTCGATATAGATTCCAGGACGGGACGAAGATTACCGGAAATTTCCAGGATTCATATTTTGGATTCGGAATGTATTACAGACATAAAGATGCCATTGCACCGACCATTATGTTAGATTGGAAAGGGTTCAGATTTGGAGCTTCATACGATGTAACGATCTCTGCGTTAAGGAACGCTTATAATGGAGGTTCATTGGAGTTCACACTCGCCTATACCAATCTGAGTCACGCATTATTCAAGGGAAGGAGATAATTACTTTTTAATCAGGGATCTGAAAAAGGAAAGGATCCTCTTTCTAAAAAGAAACATGATCAAAAGGTACGGGATGATCATTAAATAAAGGATTCCTGTATTGATATTGCTACCAAATGAATCCTCGTCCAGCTCACTCCCCTGTTCGGTAAGCAACTTACATTGTGAACAACCTTGCCCATAAGAGATTGCGCCAGCGGCAACAATCAATAAAACAGCAATGAGCACCCATTTCTTCATGAAGTAAAGTTAGTAATTCTGCCAGAATAGACTTTTATTGTATCCCATAAACTTGTAATCTGTGGTTAGCAATGATTCACTGTTTAATGATAGAGAAGAAATTGAATTAAATTTGTGTCATGATGAATAAGAATTGGATTTGGGCTTGGATATTAGCCATCGCAGTTGCCCAACTTGTTTCTTGTGGTGGAACTGAAATGAAAACAAAACTTCCAAAAGACCTGGATAGCCTTATTGTTATGTTTCCTGATTCAGTTGAACTATTGATCAAAAGAGGAAATAACAGTTTGAAGATCTACGATTATCGTCAGGCAATGGCCGATGGGGCCAAGGCGTTTCGTTTAGACAGCAATAATGTCGACGCAAGAATGCTTTATGCTGATGTGTTGAATAATCGACCGGAAAGAACCATTGAAGAAATCGCTGAAGCACAAGGGCATTACAAGATGATTATTTCCAAACAACCCAAAAACCAAAGGGGATTAGTAGGATTGGCATCTACGTATAGTCAGCAAATGGATTTCGAAAGGTCCTTTCAATACATCAATGAGGCGCTTAAAGTAAATCCTAAGTACAGAGATGCTTACATAATGAAGGGTTCAAATTACTTAGTGTTGAGTAAACTAAACCCGGAAAAAGATGGTTCAGCCGGAAAGAAATACCTTGACTTGGCTAAATCGTCATATGAGACCGCAGTGCAGCAAGACCCCAATTTTTATGAAGCGTACTTAATGTTGGGATCATTATATCAGGCAGAGAAAAATCCGATTTGTCTGGAGTATTTTACTACCGCTGCATCACTGCAACCGGACAATGCTGAAGTATTGTATCCACTTGCCTATGCAAAACAGGAATTTGGACAACAAGAGGAGGCAATTGAACTGTATAGACAGATGATCCAGCTTGACACAACCTACGCCGAAGCACTGTTTCAGATCGGTTATATCAAACAGTTTTACATTGGTGATCTCGATAGCGCAATCTATTATTATAATTCCGCAATTCAGACGGAGCCAAGATATGTTGAAGCATGGCACAACATTGGTCTTTGCTATGAGACGAAAGGAGACAAAACGATGGCTCTTAAATCTTATGGGAAAGCCTTAAAATACGATCCAAATTTCGAATTATCCAGAAAGCAGGCAGATGCCCTTCGTTAAATGAACGCAGATAAAACAGTTTGGCTTAAAATTGTCAGTGACTCAATAATTCCGCTTTTGGGTTTTTTCTTGTGGGATTGGTCGATCTATTTTATCGTTCTCTTTTTGTGTTTGGATCTCATTTCTCACGAACTGGTGTACCATTTGAAATTTAACTTTTTGAGGAAGGCTCATAACCAAAGTTTTTCAAAGGATTCATTGCTGTCCTTACCGCTCGTTCTGGTTTCTTTAGCAATCATTCAGCTTTCATTATTACTCTTGTATACGAATTCAAATCCACTGAAGGAGCTGATCGAGTTCTTGTCATACGAGGATATGGGCATTGCACAGGGATATATATTAATCCCCTTGATTGGATTAATGGCTTTTCAAGAAATGAAATTGTTTAAAATGAGAAAGGACATTGACACAATCAACATAGATACATTTATCAAAACCCACATTAAAAAGAGAGCCATCCTATTGATTTGTTCTTTAGTTGGACTTGGACTTGTTTACGTTCAACCACCAGAGGTATTGATTTTAGTCTTGATCATTCTGACGTTATCAGTGCTGCAATACTTACTTTCTTCTCGATGAACTTTTAAGCCATTGAGGCAGCATAATCGAACCAATAAACAAGTATGGGAAATAGGATAAAGCCCTCCAGACAAATGCCATAGCGGCTAATAACAGCGCAGAAACAGACATAGTACTTAGTAGCTCTCCAAACGCATATTCTGCAACCCCACTTCCGCCAGGTGTTGGGCTGATCAACATGAATAACCAAAGGATCAGTTGTTTTCCCAGGATTAGAATATGCTCTTTAAATCCAAATCCTACAAATGTCTGAAGTATGGCATTGATAACGAGATAACGAGAGATCCAGCTGCCGAAAGTGGCAAGAAAAACCTTGAACCAAAGCGAATAAGGCTCCTCCTTCAACTCTTTTGATGCTATAACAATGTCATTTCCAGTTTCAATGGCCCTATTCTTCCAGCGCCTTAATGCAGGAAGAGAAAAAAGACCGTTCAATGCGATAGCTGCAAGCTTAGGATATGTAAAAATTGAGCAAAACAAAAACAGGCACACAATGAAAATAACGATGAAACCAATCCAAAAAACAGTTTGAACCGTGTAGCTTCCATCATAGGCTGAAGGAAATAGATCCTGCTGATCAATAAACAAGAAAATAAATGGGATCATAATAACATAGAAGAGGTTGTCAAACAATGCCGTGATCACAACAATTGCTGTCGAACGACCCAAAGCGACTTTCTCCCTGTTCAGAATAAACATGGCTACGGCCGCCCCGCCAACAACGCCGGGAGATAATGCAGAGGCAAACTCCCAGAGCATTATTACTCGAAGTCCTTGTTTCCAGGAAAGTGAATTATGAGTTAGCAGACGAATACGAATGATGTAAAAGAGGTCCCTGCCAACTACAAAAATCATCGCCAAGACCATCCAAAAAAGGGCAGATGGACCCCAGTTGATCTTTTGAACGACATTGCTGACGGTACTTTTAGAATAATCGCCAGTTTGAACCTTAATAAATTCGGTTGCATCATCCAGCTGAACCTTTCCGTCGTTGTTCATGTCTACCCATGAATATTTTCCCTCTCCAGGAGTGGAATAGTATTGTTCCTTGCTAAGCGCATTGAAAAGCATGAAAAGCGAGACGGAGATACCCAATAGAATCCCCCCCCACAATTTCCATTGACTAAACGCTTTTGAAAGGGGAGAAGAGTTTTTCATTAGTCCTGCTTTTCAAGTTTTACATCAACTTGCCAGTTTGGCCTTACTTTGACGGTCGTATAATACCGATAGATCTTTTCCGGCTGTATACAGTTGATCACGGAACCGCCATTCCAACGCAGGTCGCCGTTTTCATCTTCAACAACACGGAAACTATAATCTCCAGGCTCAAGGTTTTCTATAAGTGTCTTATAAGATGTATCTGGCTCATATTGACCAATTACAACACCATTATTCATCAGCTCCAGAAACACTCCGGTTCCAAATTCAGTTAAGTCGACAAGGATGGAGCCCAGTTCTTTTTTTGCTTTAACAGTGAATGCAAGCCTAACGGGATCTGTAATAAATCCTTGTGACTCAATTGTATTTTCAGGAATGATCAACGTATAAGATCCGGGCGCCAGGTCTGAGATGAAACCAAGAGTGATCGTGTTTTTTGTAAAATCGATACTATCCGGAAGGATGAATGAAGAATCTTTCATAGAAAGAAGCTGAATCATCGACCTGTTTAATGAGGAAATAACGTGGGATGAGTAAAATTCGATGGTCTCTTTTGGAAGGAACGCATTCGTGTTCCTGTTACAACTCAGTTTTAACTTATTGTTTTTAAGTAGGGTTGGGTTTATTCTAAGTTCCAACGTATCTGACCAGTCGTTTTCATCAACCAAAAGAGATTGTGAGGCTCTTGAATCGAAGAATTTGGCAAAGTGAAGGCTGTCTGAGTTAATGACCCTCATTTCATCATAATGGAGGGTCTCATTATTAAATTTTAAACCGGACGTATTGATGGGATAGGTAGCCCCCACCCCAAAGGTGTTCCCACCCAAATAAGCAAAGGTTCTTATATAATTTGAATCCGGAATAGAAACTTGAATAGGCAGAGAATCTACCCTATTCGAATCTAATTGGATAGGCTCTTCCAAACACCCTTGCAGCTCGGATCGATCAATTTTGCCATTTGAGTTGGCATCCTTAAAGGCTTTCACAAAGTAAGTATCAGACTTGAGATTCTGAAAATGAACCCCTCCAAAACGATCACTTCTCGAATAATAAGATGCTTTTTGAGAGGTATCGGAAGTATACAGCCCGACATTGACACCCTCTGTAAGTTGTCCCGAAAAAGCGTTTTCTACAGATGTATGGTATTCAAGCGAGTCGATAACATTTCCAGTCGAGAAAACATAGGTCATTAATGAATCGTTCCCCTCATTGACATCCTTCACTGCGCCATTGAAGTAAAGAACATAAGTAGTATTAGGACGTAGATTTTCTTCCCATGTAACGCGCAACGTTTTTCCGTTTAATTGTGCTTTTGGTCTTGCATCATCAGGCACAAAAAAGATCGTTCTTGTTGGGTCATTTAACTGAACGAACTCATTGAATTTTAGTTCGACAGTATTACTGGTGAAATTCGTTTGATTTGGTTCAGGAATGATCTTTATCGGCGATGGGGCAAAACTATCCTTATCCCCACCACTCAATGTGCCGACTTGAGCACAAGAGAAAAGCAGTGTACCCGATAAAAGGATCAGAAGTGTTCTGATAACCATGAGCAGAGTTCGTTTAAATATTTGTCATCAATTGAATCGAATGAATTCAGGCTGTCACTGTCTACATCGAGCACCGCGACGACAGAGTTGTTTTTTATCACTGGAACAACAATCTCACTTTTCGAATCTGTACTGCAGGCAATATGACCTGGAAACGCTTCAACATCTGGGACAACAATTGTTTTTTTTTCAGCCCATGAAGTACCACACACCCCTTTGCCCGATCTTATTCTGGTGCAAGCGATCGGGCCTTGAAAAGGACCGAGCACAAGCTCCTCTCCTTTAACGATATAAAAACCTACCCAAAAAAAACCAAGACCCTGTTTCAGGGCTGCAGATACATTGGCAAGATTAGCGATCAGGTCACCTTCTCCTGTTATTAATCCCTTGATTTGAGGGAGTAAAGATTGGTAGATATCCTCTTTTGTACCGACGATTTGTTTTAGTTCCTCAGCCATAACTTTAAGTTACACAAAGTTGGATTTTTTAAAGTGATAATGCAATTATTTAAGTATCTTCAATAGAAAACAGTACAAAAATGCTAGAAAAGATCAATCTGGATAAGGTGTTATTCCTTGATATTGAAACGGTACCCCAACAGTATAAGTATGTAGATCTCGATGTAAAAACAAAAGAACTATTTGATGCAAAGACACGTTACATGCAGTCTGAGGAAAAAGGATATACGGAGATCTACAATGAAAGGGCCGGGATTTATGCAGAATTTGGTAAGATCATTTGTATTTCTGTTGGATTAGTAACTGAAACTAGAACAGGAAAACAGATGCGGCTGAAGTCATTTTATCATGACGATGAAGAAACGCTCTTGAAACAATTCATCGATCTTTTAAACAACAACTACAACACACAACACCATATCTTATGTGGACATAATGCGAAGGAATTTGATTTTCCGTATATCTGCAGAAGAATTCTCATTAATGGGTTGAAACTTCCACCCATATTGGATATAGCGGGTAAAAAACCATGGGAGATCTCGCATCTTGACACAATGGAGCTTTGGAAATTTGGTGATTTTAAAGCATACACGTCTTTATCGTTGCTTTGTCATGTTTTTGGAATACCCACCCCAAAAGATGATATTTCGGGGGCAGACGTAGCCAGAGTTTACTACGAGGATGGTGATTTGGAACGGATCAAGGTGTATTGTGAAAAGGACGTCGTTGCGTTGATCCAGCTTTTCCTAAAAATGAGAGGAGATAATCTTGTCGATGAGGCGGAAATCCATTATTCTCATCAATAGAATAAAAAAAACCGCTGCAACAAAAGGGCTGCAACGGCTTTTATCCTTATTTAACTAAATTCTTACTGAACGAAAACCGTTTCTTCAGAAGTTGTTTCTTCTTCTACCTTAATGATTCCCTGTCCTGTCAAACCGCTGGAAGTATAAGCTTTGATATCAAGTACAGCTACTCCTGCTTGACCAAGCTGGTATACATCATTGAAGTTGAAAACCGCAACACCTGACGAATTCGTTTCAGTGGTATCATACAACACAACGTTTGCAGGCTGGTTGATTGTGGACTTTCCATACAGGATAACTGTAGCGCCCTCAACATACTGACCTGAAGAATTCTTAACATAGATCTTTGCGATCGTATCACCTTTCTTACGGCATCCCACCGAAAGACCGATAGTAAATAAAACCATCAGGGCGAATAAAACGTATTTTCCATTCATCGATTTCATAATCTTCACTTTTATTAGTTAGGTAAGTAGAGCGTCTCTACTGCCGTAATATGTTCTCTACATTTTACATGACCCTCAACTGTTTTTGGGTCGTATTTTACAATAATATTAAAGAATCCTACCGTCTCTTCACCTGCATCTTTGAAGTACTCATCCATATTGAATGCAGCAAAGCCAGATTCGTTTGTCAATACTGTATCAACGTATGGATTCGTTGGAGGGTTGGAGCTAAGATCTCCGATCACAATTACTTGAGCGCCAGTGATCAATTCATTGTTCATCGAGCGCACAAAAATCTTTAGTACAGATGGGTCCTTGCTCTCACAGCCCGAAAGTGTAAGGAAAACCAATAGTCCCATAACACTTAACACACTCATAATTAACCCTTTCATCATCATATTGTTTCAATAATAGTTGCCAAATATAATCTAATTTTGCAATATTCAGAATCCTTTATTGATCAGTATTAATTGTTATCTTCGCCCATATTTAGGCAGAGATGTACTACTTAAACAATTTTTTCTGTAAAAAAGTTACACATTGCCAAAGAAACTATAGGATTTCAGGATGAAAGAAAGAATTGAGCAGGTTGAAAAAGAGATCGAGCAATACTTGATCACCGACATGGCAAGTCTTGAGGCTTATCGCATAAAATTTATCGGATCAAAAGGGATCACCAAAGAGCTTTTTTCTGAACTGAAAAATGTTCCCAACGAAGAAAAGAGGGCTGTAGGGCAACTATTGAATAGCCTGCGTCAAAAAGCTGAACAAAAATTTGAAGAGAGCAAGGAGGCCCTCGAATCTCAAGGAGGTGCTTCGGAAAAGCTAGACCTTAGCAGGCCTGCAAATATGGATGAACTTGGATCAAGACATCCATTAAGCCTGGTTAGAAGCGAGATCATAGAGATTTTTTCTCGGATTGGTTATTCCGTGTCCGAAGGACCTGAAATCGAAGACGACTGGCACAATTTCACGGCATTGAACTTTCCACCTGAACACCCGGCAAGAGACATGCAGGACACCTTCTTCGTAGAGAAAGGTGAAAATGAAATGGCACTTAGGACGCACACAAGTTCGGTCCAGGTGCGTGTAATGGAGTCATCACAACCACCGATCCGAACGATCTCTCCAGGAAGAGTATATCGTAACGAAGCAATTTCAGCAAGAGCGCATTGCTTCTTTCATCAGGTGGAAGGGCTTTACATTGACAAGAAAGTATCATTTGCCGATTTGAAACAGACCCTTCTGTATTTCGCAAAAGAAATGTTCGGAGATAAAGCGACAATTCGACTTCGTCCAAGCTATTTCCCGTTTACGGAGCCATCAGCTGAAGTTGATGTTTCATGTACAATCTGTAATTCAAAAGGGTGTAATGTATGTAAATACTCGGGCTGGCTTGAGATCCTTGGGTGTGGAATGGTAGACCCGAATGTACTTGAAGCAAGCGGGATCGATTCAAAAACGTACAGTGGTTTTGCTTTCGGAATGGGAGTAGAAAGGATAGCACAGTTGAAATACAAAGTGAATGATTTACGTTTATATTCAGAAAACGACATTCGTTTCTTGAAACAATTTACAGCAGGGATTTAATGGGACTATTTGGTTTTGGATCGGTTCAAAAACTACATCTGGAATGGGAAATCCTTACAGAAGAATCTTCCATTGAAGAACTAATAAAATTATCTTTCGATATTCCAGTTCTTTTATTCAAGCACAGTACGAGATGTAGTGTTTCCTTTATGGCGCTTGAAAACTTTGAAAAGGATTGGTCATTAGGAGTTGACTAATGCAAGATCTATTATCTCGATCTATTAAAGTATAGAGGAGTTTCCAATCAGATTGCTGAGATGACAGGTGTGCACCA
>JALRFI010000159.1 GCA_023253775.1 Crocinitomicaceae bacterium | reverse complement strand
ATAGTAATCAGATTCTCCTTTGAAATACAAACCGAAATTTAAATCAAGGTTAGTCGAATTCCATCCAACGGGCAACGAGTTGTCAACAACCGTAGTAGGTGGCACCCATTCTGGGTTCATTCCAAAGTTGATAATTCCAACTCCTAATCCTAAACCTAATTTACCTGCTCCTCCAATCTCGAGAGGGTAAGAATAATTTAATAAAACATTATTCTGTCGGTTGAATCCAATAGCATCATGATAAAATGACATCCCTATTCCTCCCGGAAAGAAACGGTTCATGTTCGCTTCCAAATTAAAAATTGCAGAATTTGGTGCTCCATTAATTCTATCCCACTGATTGCGGTAAATAGTTGTACCACAAATACCTTCATCTAAACCAGTAGACCCAGGATTTAGGCTCATTTTATCGAAAATGAAATTAGTGGTCAATTTATCCTGCTGCGATATACCAAACATCGAACAGAACACTGAAAAAGAAGCGACAAGCAATAGCTTTTTATTCATAAACACAGCTTTACACTAGTAAATTAGGTCAAGCAACTGACAATAGAGTCCTTGCAATTAGCGGCTAAAATAAATATTTTAATTAATAATCGAAATTTTTTTCTACTTAATGTTCACGTCATGTTATGATATTCACAAAATCAGTCAAATCATTAAAATTAATCAGACATACTTTTGATATGTCTTCCACCACAAATCAGGCACTTCATTATTCATTGCCCGATCATAATCTTCTTTGTCACAAGGAACCATATGATGTCTTTCGTATTTAGAGCCCATGGCTTCCGGGTAAGAAACCTCCATCCACCAACGATCCGATTTGTCACTTTTATAGAAAATCAATGTTTCCTTGAATTCGTCGAGTGAAACGACAAATTTTGTGTATTTCTTTTTACTACCAATTGGAAAGTCTCCTTTTCGTTGAGAAACACCTTCTATAAAATACCAGATGATTTGGCCAACCAAGGAAGAAAGACTACCCAATTCCTCTTCGGGGAAATAATTAAATAATCCCAATGAAGTTAATTTATCACTTATCCCAGCGTACTTCGATATCTGACAGATTTGATCTGCATAAAATCCATTCGGCTGAAAATAGTCTATTGATGCCAATTCACTAGACCTTATACTTCTCAAATCAATGCTTAAAAGATCGCTATTCCGCAAATGAGGTTCAGCTTTCTTGAAATCCGAATTAAACTCTCCAAGTCTACACACGTCGAAATACAATTTTTCGAATAAATCAAATTCTGCCTTAGAAGCAAATGGTGCTTGAAGTCCAATATTTGAATGATTGAACAAGTAGCATGGTCGCTGTAACAACAAATGACTTAAATATCCCTCTGAGTGGATATCGCTTTCTGGTTGGCCTAAATCGAATGAATAATCAATCGAACAAAGATTAACCATCTGCTCCAAACCTTCATAGCCCTTATACATCGCCATGGTCAAATCTTGAGTTCCTCCTACGATAACCGGAATAACATTTTGTTTAACCAACTCCGTGACAACATTTTTTATCGCATGAAAGGTGTCCTTTAATTCTGCACCGGGTAGAATATTTCCAAGATCATAAACTGGCATGTTCCAACCGATCCCGAAATTCAGCTCATAGAGATAATTCCTAAATTTTTGTGATTGGATCTCATTGGGACTTGATTTTGACCCTCTATATTCCGGAACATGAAAAATGGCAATCCCTTTGGACTTTATTTCCGGAAAGTTCCCTTCGGTATGTTTGATCAATCGGCCACCAAGCTGTAATTCAGAATAATCTTTGAATTCTTCAACTGATGAAAAGTAGATGGAAATATCCTTCATGGCTTAATTTTACTCAAAACTAGCCATAAGTTCATCCGGCATTTACCTTATGAAGCAATAACTTTCAATACCTCGTCGTGAATAACGAAATGAATTACCTTTTTACCGAACGCTTTTTACCCGTTGTCTTTGGCTGAGAAGCAGCAATTTCTATGCATTCCTCTAAAGTCAACTCTTCAGGTTTTGTGTTTTTGGGAAGCTTGAAATTGTCTTTCCCAATCTTGAGGTAGGCACCATACCTCCCATTCAGCAACTGCACATCTTCCCGACCCTCAAAAGACTTGATTAACTTATTTGAATCTTCCGTCTTCTTGGCAGCATAAAGTTCAAGAGCCCTTTCGAGAGAGATCGACATTGGGTCATCTCCTTTAGGAATCGAGACAAATTCTTTTCCTACCTGAACATATGGTCCAAACCTTCCAATATTTGCTTTAACAACCTGTTCGTCAATCTTTCCAAGCACACGTGGTAATTTGAACAACTCCAAAACTTCATCAAGCGTTATGGTAGAAATTGATTGATCCTTTTGAAGAGAGACAAAAACGGGCTTCTCTCCATCCTCCTGCTCATCTCCAATTTGCGCCATGGGTCCGAATCTTCCAATTCTCACAATTACCTTTCTTCCATTCTCAGGATGAACTCCCAAAACTCTTTCGCCAGTCACTCTTTCAGAATGCTCCAGCGTTTCTTCAACATTTGAATGAAACGGAGTATAAAACTTCTTGATCATTTCAGTCCATTGAACTAATCCCTGAGCGATCTGGTCAAACTCTGCCTCTACAGCTGCTGTGAAATGATAATCCATGATACTACTGAAATGCTCACTTAAGAAATCAGTTACCAAAACACCAATATCAGTAGGGAACAGTTTATTCTTTTCCCTGCCAGTAATTTCAGTTCTTGTTTCCTCCGAAATTTTTCCAGCAACCAATTTGATTACGTCATAGTTACGTTCATCGCCTTCCTTTTCTCTCTTCTCAGCATAGCCTCGTTTCTGTATTGTCGAAATCGTAGGCGCATAAGTTGATGGACGGCCTATTCCCAATTCCTCCAACTTCTTCACTAATGAAGCTTCTATGTAACGCGCGGGCGGTCTAGTATAACGTTGAACTGCATTGATTTCTATTGGCGAGATCTCCTCTCCAACTTTCATTGCTGGCAGTAATCCTTCCTGTTCATTTTCATCTTCGTCGTCCACGTTTGATTCAAGGTATACTTTAAGAAAACCATCAAAACGAATAACCTCTCCCTTCGCAACGAATTGATTTTTTGAATTGTTCGAGATCTCAATTCCGACAGTTGTTCTTTCCAATTGAGCTTGAGCCATTTGAGAAGCAATGGATCTTTTCCAGATCAGATCATATAATTTTTCCTCATCTCTTTCTCCAGAGATTGAATGAACTCCAAAATCTGTCGGACGAATTGCTTCGTGCGCTTCCTGCGCACCAGAGCTCTTTGTTGTATATTTTGTCGGCTTGGAATATTGCTCTCCATATGCCCTTAGAATTTCGTCTTTTGCTCCATTGATCGCTGTTTGAGAAAGATTAACGGAATCAGTTCTCATGTAGGTGATCTTACCTGACTCGTAAAGTTTCTGCGCAACACTCATTGTTCTTGAAACTGAAAAACCAAGCTTCAAGCTGGCCTCCTGCTGTAATGTCGAAGTAGTAAACGGTGCCGAAGGAGATTTTGACGCTGGTTTTTGAGCCACATCAGTCACCTTGAATGATGCGCTTGTTAATCCGCTCATTAGAGATTGTGCTTCTTCTTTCGACGAGAGATTCGAATTGAGCTCCGCTTTAAACTTACCATTCGCTGCTGCAAACTCACCCGTCACTCTGAAAAATGTCGAAGGAGCAAATTTTTCAATTTCTTTTTCTCTTTCAACGATCAGTCTAACAGCTACCGATTGAACTCGACCTGCCGATAAACTTGGTCGCACCTTTCTCCAGAGAACCGGAGATAATTCAAAACCAACTATTCTGTCCAATACTCTTCTTGCCTGTTGAGCATCTACTAATTCCTTGTTGATCGTTCTTGGATTCTCAATGGCTTTCAGGATTGCGCCTTTGGTAATTTCGTTGAATGTGATTCGCTTCGTATCCTTTTTCTGTAATCCTAATGCCTCATACAAGTGCCATGAAATCGCTTCTCCTTCGCGGTCTTCATCGGTAGCGAGCCAAACCGTCTCGGCTTCCTTCGCTAGTTTCTTCAGCTCAGAGACTACCTGTTTCTTGTCACTGGAAACTTCATACTGTGGTTCAAAATTATTTTCAAGATCAATCGCAAGTCCTTTGGAAGCAAGGTCCCTGACATGTCCGAAACTTGATTTAACAACAAAGTCTTTCCCCAAATAACCTTCAATGGTTTTTGCTTTTGCAGGGGACTCAACGATAACGAGGTTTTTAGCCATTTGATCAGCAATTATGTGCCGCAAAATAAACGCTAATTCATGAAACTTGTTTACCCTTCAAAGTGACATTTCTATATTATTATATCTTTTAACCATAGGTTAAAGAATTTTTAAAATTTTCAATAGTTTTTTTTCTGCTTCAAAATCTTTGACGAAAATTAACACTGACATTTTGACACCTCTCTTCTTTTTTAGTTAATTTTGTCCGCTTACTTTTTAACTAAAAGAACCAATGGAAACGGGACCAAATAAAGTGATCGACGAAAGCAGACAAGGAGAGGCGGTAGTCATGGAGCGAGAGAATAGTGGTAATGGGAAGAAACTTTACTTGGAGAGTTATGGATGTCAGATGAATTTCTCTGACAGTGAGGTGGTTGCGTCTATCATGAATGAAAATGGTTACTCGACAACTCGAGATATTGAAGAGGCGGATATCGTTTTGATCAATACTTGTTCGATACGAGACAATGCTGAAACCAGAGTTCGAAACAGACTGACTGAATTCAAAAAGAAAAAAGAAGATAACCCGGAATTAGTTGTAGGTATCCTCGGATGCATGGCTGAAAGATTGAAAAAAAGTCTTCTTGAAGAGGAAAAATTAGTCGATCTGGTCGCAGGACCCGATGCTTATAGAGACCTACCAAATCTTGTAGAAGAAGTCGGAACCGGTCAGAAGGCTGTAAACGTGCTTCTATCGAGAGATGAAACTTATGCAGATATCTCTCCTGTTCGACTGGATCAAGGCGGTATTACTGCTTTTGTAACTATCATGCGAGGATGTGATAACATGTGTTCATTTTGTGTGGTGCCTTTTACAAGAGGTAGAGAAAGATCGAGAGATCCTTACACTATTGTTCAGGAATGTAAAGACCTCTACAATTTAGGTTATAGAGAAGTTACCTTACTTGGACAAAACGTTGATAGCTATCGGTGGAATCTGACGAGTAAAGGAGAGATCAAGGATGAGAAATTACCCACTACAAACTTCGCTCAGCTGATGGAAATGGTTGCACTTGTTTCACCTGATCTGAGAGTACGTTTTTCCACGTCTCATCCAAAAGATATGACGGATGATGTATTGGAAATAATGGCGAAATATGAAAATATCTGCCCATACATTCATTTGCCTGTTCAATCCGGTAATACAGATGTATTATACCGAATGAACAGAGGATATTCCAGAGAATGGTATTTGCAACGAATTGAAGCCATAAAAAAAATTGTACCCGACTGTGCAATATCCACAGATGTCATTACCGGTTTTTGCGGAGAAACTGAAGAGGAACACAAGGAAACCATGAGCTTAATGGAGCTGGTTAAGTATGACTTTGCATACATGTTCAAATACTCCGAACGCCCAAAAACACTGGCTGAAAGAAGATTTGAAGATGATATTCCTGAAGATATTAAAGGTCGGAGATTAACTGAGATAATCGATCTACAAATGAAACACTCACTGAATTCTAATCAACAACAGATCGGAAAAATTCAAAAGGTATTGATCGAAGGTCCATCTAAAAGATCGGAAGATCAACTATGCGGAAGAAATGGTCGAAACTCTGTTGTCGTTTTCGATAAGAAAGACCTGGAAAAAGGGCAATACGTTATGGTAAAGATCACGGATTGCACATCAGCAACGCTATTCGGTGAAGTCATTGAAAAATGTGAACCAGCTCCATCTATTTTATCATGAATTTACAACAGGTAAAACAGCGTTTTGGCATCATTGGAAACTCTCCAGGACTCAATCGTGCGCTTGAAGTCGCAATACAGGTGGCGCCAACGGATATTTCTGTTTTAGTAACAGGAGAAAGTGGTACCGGAAAAGAGATCATACCTCAAGTTATTCATCATTTAAGCTCGAGAAAACATGGTGAATATATTGCCGTAAACTGTGGGGCCATTCCTGAAGGAACGATCGACTCGGAATTATTCGGTCACGAAAAAGGGTCTTTTACAGGAGCACATGGCAGCAGACAAGGTTATTTTGAAGTAGCGGATGGTGGTACAATCTTTCTTGATGAAGTAGCAGAATTACCAATGCAAACCCAGGTACGATTGCTTCGAGTTTTGGAAACTGGAGAATTCATGAGAGTTGGATCCTCTAAAGTTTTTAAAACAAATGTTCGAGTGGTTGCTGCGACCAATGAAAACATGCAGAAGGCAATTGCCTCTGGAAAATTCAGAGATGATCTTTTCTATCGATTGAATACAGTTCCAATCTCCTTACCACCATTGAGGGGTCGTCAGGAGGATATTCATTTACTTTTCAGAAAATTTGCCAATGATTTTGCCGACAAATACAGAATGCCTGCAGTAAAACTGGATGATCATGCAGTGCAGGTTCTAAATTCATATTCATGGCCAGGAAACATTCGCCAATTGAAAAATGTGGTAGAACAGATCTCTGTAATAGAAACCCAAAGAGACATTGATGGTCCAACGCTTGCTGTATATCTTCCTGCAGAGACAGAAAAAGTACCCGCAATACTAGGCTCAGAAAATTCCGCTGATAATTATTCAGAAAGAGAGCTCATGTACAAGTTCCTTTTCGATATGAAGAAGGACTTGACCGAACTTAAGAAACTAGTGGTTGAGATTGTCAAACAAGGCAGTAACATTTCTCTTGATGCCGATCAATCTGCCGTAATGAGCAGACTATATCAGGAAGTGGGACCAGAAATTACTTCTTCACGCATTCTGCCTCCTGTAAGTAATGAAGGACCTTCCATCAATTATCCTGAAGAAACTGAGGATCATTTTTACGAATCTCATGAGGAAGTTGAAGAATCATTATCTCTAGAAGATCGTGAAAAGGAACTGATCAAAAAGGCACTTGAAAAACACAAGGGAAAGAGAAAATATGCCGCAGCGGAACTTGGTATTTCGGAACGCACGTTATACAGAAAGATCAAGGAATATAACCTGACCGATTAATGAAAGTGATCTTACATTTTCTCGTTATTCTTATTCTGACTTCTTGTTGGCCGACAAGCGTATCATTTATTGATAAGGGTGGAATGCCTGAAGAATGGAAAACATTTTCTGTTATCAACCTAAAAAGTGATGCGGCAAATGCTCCGCTAAATTATGCAAGTGTGCTTTCTGAAAGCTTAAAAGACGGCGTTCAGACGAACACCAAGTTGTTGCTCAACCCTGAGTCCGGTAAAGGAGAAATTGTTATCGAAGGCACAATAAAAGGTTATACGGTTATTCCCGTAGCAGTTCAAGAAGGAGATAATGCATCGAAAAACAGATTAACAGTATCAGCGCAATTTACCATTCGGGTGAATGCGCCCGAAGAAGACCAAATGAACCTTACAAGCACACGTTTCATCGATTATGACTCGAATACGGATCTTGCTTCGGTAGAAAACCAATTACTGGAGGAGATCAGCAGACAAATCATTCAGGATGTAATAAATAAGTTAAATTCGAACTGGTGATATTGAGCACGAAAGATATAGCAGATCGTATTGAAAATCCGTCACTTTGTTCCTTGAGTGAACTAAGTGAGTTGCAGTCATTGACCCATGATTACCCTTACACTCAGATCTTCTCAATATTGTATCTTCGAACACTGGCAGCAAATGGCCAAGTAAAATTTGAAGAAGAGCTTCAAAAACATGCCTTCAGGATCACTGATAGAAATCAACTATTCAATCTGATCCACAAAGCGGATAGTAAACAACCTGCGGAGACAATTGCCACCAAAGAACTTGGAGATCATGAGATGGATGTCATTCTTGAAAAAAATGCAGATGAGATCGAACACGAGGGGCCTCCTGCAATTGAAGAGAACTTCACATTAACTCCTACAATTAAGACAGAAGCTAATTCAGCCTCTGAGGAATCTGAAACAAATACCAGCTTCGATAAGGAACTTTTAGCTGAGGCGATCAATCAAAGCTATGACCTGGATCATTTGAATGATCTTGTGGAAGTTGAATCCTTTGGTGATGCTTCTAAACAGAAAAATATACCTGAAGAAATACTGGGCGGGTCTTCTGACGGTGTACTAATGGAGCTTGATAAGGAGACAATAGAATCATCATCTATTACCGAAGAATTTGAAGATGTATCAACTTCTAATGAAGATGATTCAGCGAGAACTTTTACCGGATGGTTAAGATCGAATGAAAGTGAAGTTCATTTATCAATTGACCCAGAAAAGGCAAGAATAGAAGCAATACTCGATAAATTCATCAGTGAAGAACCGTCAATCTCAAGACCAACAAAGAGCATAATACAGATTGAACGCCCTAAAAAGGAATTTTATTCTCCAGCACAAAAAGCAAAAGAAAGTATCGACCCTAACGTGGTGCCTGTTAGTGAAACTTTAGCCAAGATTTTTGCAGCTCAAGGCAATTATCCGAAAGCAATTTCAGCTTATGAGCAATTAATATTGACAAATCCAGAAAAAAAGACTTTCTTTGCAACCCGAATTAGAGAATTAAAGAAAAAACTTAATACGTAAACAATGGATATCCTGTTTTCAAGTATCATCATTATCGCTGCATTGTTGCTTATCATCGTTGTATTTATCCAGAATCCAAAGGGTGGTGGATTAAGCTCAGATTTTGGCGCGGCTCAGCAGCTTGGAGGAGTTCAAAAAACAAATGACTTCGTTGATAAGGCCACATGGACGTTAGCTGGAGTGATCATGGTTTTGAGTATTATACTGACTGTTCGTTCAAAAACACCTGATGTTACTCAACAAGAAGATATTCAGGGAACTGAACAACAAGGTGGTCAGCAAGGAGGTCAGCAAGGTCAGGCAGGCCAGCAAAACCAAAGCAGATAATCTGAAAAAATATCAATATTGATGTCAGTATGTCACACATACTGACATTTTTTTTTCTCTGAAACGAAAAATTGTCCTAAAAATCCGAGTGGCACAGAATTAGCAAACCGCTGGACAGGAATTAATTTAATTAAATACATATGTCAGTAAAGTTTAAACCTTTGGCAGACAGAGTTCTGATCGAACCTGCGCCGGCAGAACAAAAAACAGCTAGTGGTATAATCATTCCGGACACAGCAAAGGAAAAGCCCCTTCAAGGTAAGGTAGTGGCAGCTGGAGCCGGTAAAAAGGACGAACCGATGACAGTAAAGGTTGGTGATGCAGTACTTTATGGTCAGTATTCGGGAACAGAGATCAAGCTAGACGGAAACACTTATTTGATCATGCGAGAGTCTGATATTTACGGAATTTTTTAAAGACAATTAAAATTATTGAGTTATGGCAAAAGATCTTTATTTCGACATTGAAGGAAGAGACAAATTAAAAAAAGGGGTTGATGCATTGGCGAATGCCGTAAAGGTTACTTTAGGACCTAAGGGTCGTAATGTTGTAATCAGTAAAAAATTCGGTGCTCCTCATGTGACAAAAGATGGTGTTACAGTTGCGAAGGAAGTTGAATTATCCGATCCTGTAGAGAATATGGGTGCTCAAATGGTGAAGGAAGTCGCAGCTAAAACCGCTGATATTGCAGGTGATGGAACAACAACTGCGACTGTTCTGGCACAAGCCATTATTAGTGCAGGTTTGAAGAATGTAGCCTCTGGAGCAAATCCAATGGACCTGAAAAGAGGGATCGATAAGGCGGTTTCTGAAGTAGTTAAAAACCTGAAGAAACTTTCAAAAGAAGTAGGTTCTGACAATAATAAAATTAAACAGATCGCTACAATCTCTGCGAACAACGATGAAACGATTGGTACATTGATCGCAGAAGCAATGAAAGTGGTAGGAAACGATGGTGTGATCACTGTGGAAGAAGCGAAAGGTACCGAAACTGAAGTAAAAACAGTGGAAGGAATGCAGTTTGACAGAGGTTATCTATCGCCCTATTTCGTTACAAATACAGACAAAATGATTGCTGAAATGGAAAAGCCATTCATTTTGATCTGTGAAAAGAAGATCTCAAATATGAAGGAGCTTCTACCGGTTCTTGAGCCAGTTGTTCAGAACGGAAGAAGTCTATTGATCATCGCTGAAGATGTTGATGGAGAAGCTTTAGCGACACTTGTGGTTAACAGACTAAGAGGTTCTTTGAAAGTGGCTGCTGTGAAGGCTCCAGGATTTGGAGACAGAAGAAAAGCTATGCTTGAAGACATCGCTATTTTAACTGGAGGACAAGTGATCTCTGAGGAGCGAGGAATGACTCTTGAAAACACAACACTTGATATGCTCGGTACCGCAGAGAAGATCGAAATTGACAAAGACAATACTACAATCATCAATGGAGCTGGTAAAAAGGCAGATATTCAATCAAGAGTTGCTCAGATCAAAACTCAAATCGAGGCTACAACATCTGATTACGATCGTGAAAAGCTTCAGGAGCGTCTTGCCAAACTTGCAGGTGGTGTTGCTGTGCTTTATGTTGGAGCACCTACTGAGGTTGAAATGAAAGAAAAGAAAGA
>JALRFI010000158.1 GCA_023253775.1 Crocinitomicaceae bacterium | reverse complement strand
TTTTGAGGAGATCAAACGTATCAGCAAGTTTTGTAAAGAAAACGGATTACCCCTGCACCTTGATGGAGCACGCGTAATGAATGCACTTGTAGAAAATGGTGTAGATATAAAAGAGTATGGTGCTCAGTTCGATTCTATTTCGATATGTCTTTCTAAAGGACTTGGAGCTCCAGTTGGATCGGTATTGATCGGGTCCAAGGATTTCATTTACAGATCAAGAAGAGTGCGTAAAGTATTTGGTGGAGGAATGCGCCAAGCGGGGATCATTGCCGCTGGTGGATTGTATGCTTTGAAGAATAATGTCGGGCGATTGAAAGAGGACCATGCAAATGCAAGAATTCTTGAGAGTACATTGAACGGTCTCGGATGGGTCAAAGAAGTGATACCTGCAGATACAAATATTGTAGTTGCTAATTTGAACGATGCGTCCAAACGAGATGTGATCATCAACCAATTAGCGGACAATAACGTTAAAATAATGGCGTTTGGTCCAGGTATGTTAAGATTTGTAACGCACTTAGATATTTCTAAATCAGATATCGACAGAACTGTTGAGCTTTTGAAAAAAATCAATCTATGATCCGATCACTTTCGGTAATGAGTTTCCTAATTCTAGTTCTTGCTTCTTGTGAGGAGAAGGAGATGGAAGTAAAGGATCTGGCGGATATCCTACCTTCTTCAGAAAGGGATTATACGGCTGACGCTTCCGAAGAATTATCAGATGCAGAGGATTCCTCAAATTATTTTAAGCAAAGCTTTCTGGCTCATGGAGTCTTGATCGATGATCTTGTGCGTCTAGAGAGTGATGCCTTTCCTGACAGGTTTAACCCTAAAAACTCTGATCGTTTTCAATTGCGCATAGAGCAGGATTCAATCATTTATGAAAGATGGATTTATGAAGACAGTTCGAGCCTTTTGAATGCCTATTATAACTGGCTTGACTGTTTCGGTCAAGACTGTGAGTCAATAAAACCTGGAGATCAATCAAGGGTATCCGATCAGCCAATGCAACTGTTTGTGAACGATACAACACTGATACTCATAACGGGTGATGTAAATGCTGATCGTTGGATGAAATACCACGTATCCTTGGGATTTGAAATGAACTGGAGACATGTAATGCAGCAATCTAATTATGGAAAGATGACATGGTCTCGTTACATTGATGGTGAAAAAATACCTGTTGAACCTATTCAAACACTGGAAAATGAAGACAACAAATAGAGGATTCTTTATTGTGAAGGCTGCAAAGCCAATGATCGAATGGTCTGAGAAGATCGATGAGGTTTTTGCTTTGGATGAAAACTCTGAACCAACGGTTTATTTGATCGAAGAAGATTTTATGGATGAAGAACCTATCTTAAAGTCTCATTTTAAAAAGATTTTCACGAATGAGCTGAATGCTATTTCGGACGATGAAGGGACATGCCCCGAGATCAAATGGGATATATTCAACGAGTGGTTTGAGGTTGAATCAGGGACTTCCGTTTTCGATTTGGAAGGAAGTGATCTTAAGCGTGACTAGCACTTGTCGATCAGTACGGCATTAAAATAAGCAGGGTCTGTTGAAACATCTTTCGTTACCCAATCAGGCAATGTAAAGTGTTCTTCTTCACTTTCAACCTCCAATTCAGCAAGGATAAGTCCTTCCAGAGCGCCTTCAAATTCATCCACCTCCCAGGTTTTACCGTCAACGTTTATTTCGTAACGTTTTTTGATGATCTGCTTATCAGCGAATTCAAAAAGCATCGCTTTGGCTTCATCCACAGGGATCGGGTATTCAAATTCCGTTCTTGCTATACCTTCGGATTTTCCTTTAATGGTCAAATAGCCCTTTTCTCCTTTAACCCTTACGCGGACAACAAGTTCTTTCGATCTGCTCAAGAATCCTTGAATAATGGTCTGTGGTTCAGGCTTGGTTAGCTCATCCCACTTAGACTGATCTACTAGGTATTTGTACTCGATCTCTTTCATTATCCAACAGCTCCAATTAGAACATATTTTTTCTTTTTTCGCACAAGAATAAGCGTACTGTATAAAATGTAGTCAGGAATGTCCACTTCAAATCCTACTTCATAAGTCGGAATTTCTCCTGAAATCTCTTTGACATCTATTTGAGAAAATGAAATGATAGAGTTGAAGTCCGGAGTCATAAAAGTACCTGCTTCATTTGCTCCGGCGAAAAGTTCATTGATGAATTGCTCTTTGTTTCCTCCTAAAAATTTGACTTGCTCCTTTCTGTATTTTTTATCCAGATGTTTCATCATTTTCTTCTGGTCGTGATCACGAACAGCATCCACGAAAGAGGCGATAAATTCTTGACCTTCCTGATCCAGCTGTTGAGCGAGACCTAAATGACAACAAAAGACAAGGAAAAGCGTTAAGAACTTCATAGTGATACTTTCCTCAAATATACTAAAGTCTTCTATTCAGGATTTTTATCTTCGTAACCGTGAATATCTTACTCACTTTTGACTACGAACTTTTCTTTGGGGCCGATTCGGGCACCGTTGAAAAGTGCATGCTAGAACCAACAGAGGACCTTCTCAGAATTGCAGAAGGTAAAAATGTACATTATACATTTTTTGTGGATGTTGGTTATTTGATCGCATCAGAGGGAATACAGGCATTAAGTGAAGAGAGAGCAAAAGTCGTCGGGCAACTTGAAACTGTCTTATCTAAAGGACATGATGTTCAATTGCACATACATCCGCATTGGGAAAAAGCAAAATTTGAAAATGGGAAGTGGTCTATGCACGCAGATTCACATTACAGACTGAATAATTTCGAATTAGAAGAGGCCAAAGAGATCATACGTAAATACAAGTCTAAACTTGAAGAGTATATTGGTCGAGAAGTGAACGTTTTTAGAGCAGGGGGTTGGTGTATTCAGCCTTTCGGACCTCTCGCAGAGACGTTTAAGGAGATTGGACTCATT
>JALRFI010000116.1 GCA_023253775.1 Crocinitomicaceae bacterium | reverse complement strand
TCTGTCGTTTCTGAAGAATTGAAAAAAGCCAACATTTGTGTATACCCAAATCCATTTAGCGAAACGATATCGGTTGACTTTGAATCTGTCTCGCTTGAAATAAAAAATAAAATCAAGGTAGAGGTCATAGACATGACCGGTAGATTATATGATGCTACTTATAAAGGCGAAGAAAAGCTGATACTTGATCTGATGACAAATGAATCAGGTATTTACATTTTGAATTTTAAGGTAGATGGCGAGGTTTTACTTCAGAAAAAAATAATTAAGAGTTGAATAGATTACTAAGCATATTGATTTTAGCTACGAGCTTTCAGGCTTTTTCAGGTACTTGGATTAAAAAATCCAATTTTGGAGGAGTAGGAAGGCACAGGGCTGTTGGAGGTTCTGTAAATAACAGGGGCTATCTTGGATTGGGGCATGTGAATGGTACTGGAGTTGATATATCCTACAAAGATTGGTGGGAATATGATCCTTCCTCTGATTCATGGACTCAACGTGCAGATTTCCCAGTCCCTAACCATGGTGCGGTAGCGTTTTCAGCTGTTGAGTGCATGTTTGTTGGTGGTGGGTCAGCACTGAATGGTGAGTTTTATAAATATAATCCGCTTACGAATTCGTGGTCACCTACTGCAGCTTGTCCAATTTCGCCGGGTGATATTCAAGCTTTTTCAGTCAACGATAAAGGATATGTAATTTCAGGAAACTCACTTGTGGAATATGATGCGATGAACAACTCATGGCAAACAAAATCAAATGTTCCAGTTGCTGTAAATGCGTGGTCAGCTTCTTTTTCAATAGGAGCAAGTGGTTTTGTGAAGACAGGAGTTAATTTTTTTGAATATAAGCCAGGGGAGGATACCTGGATTGTTAGATCTTCATTCCCTGGGATTTCTTCCGGGGGGAGTTATGGCTTCGCTGCGGATGACGAAGGATATATTACTTGCGGTTATTTTTCAGGTCTTTCAAACGTCACGG
Source organism: Crocinitomicaceae bacterium (assembly GCA_023253775.1). Lineage (GTDB taxonomy): Bacteria > Bacteroidota > Bacteroidia > Flavobacteriales_D > Crocinitomicaceae > M0103. The sequence continues at coordinate 3,873 of JALRFI010000116.1, read as the reverse complement.
ATGAAGTTTGGAAATTTAATCCGGCTTTGAATCAATGGCTTCAAGTAGAAATTTTTCCAGGAACAAATCGAAGATTTCCTGTAGCCTTCTCGATCAATGGGAAAGGATATTTTGGAACTGGAACGAATGGAATAAACATGAATGATTTCTGGCAATATGATCCTTCATTTACATTGGGTATTGAAGATTTGAAAGATGTGTCATTGAATGTTTATCCGAATCCGTTTGTTGAAAATTTGACAATCCAGTTAGATTTACAATTATTGGAGATAGGCCTGACATATCATGTGACAGATCTTACCGGGAAACTTGTGAAATCAGGACAGATCGATTCAGAGAAAGTTCATTTGTCAATGATTGATACAAACCCTGGAACATACATTGTGAGCTTGTTTTATGGGGATGTGAAAATTAAGGATTTGAAGGTCATACAGATTTGATATGAGAGGTATTTATCTAGTTAGTGTATTTGTTTGTTTTGTTCAGCTTGTGTCTGCACAAACTCAGAATTTCTGGACAAAGAAGAATGATTTTTCTGGAGGAAAGAGGGAGAGAGCCGTGGCTTTTTCGATTGGAGATTATGGATACATAGGAACCGGAGTGGATACGGCAGAAAATGTTAAAAAGGATTTCTGGAGATATGATGCAGTCATTGACTCTTGGACTCAAATTGCCAATTTACCTGGGGCAGCAAGAAGAGATGCAGTTGGTTTTGCGGCCAATGGGAAGGGTTATTGTGGTACAGGAATAGACAATGATGCTTCTTTCATGGGGACAAAATTGAAAGATTTTTGGGAGTATAATCCTGCTACAAATACGTGGGTTCAAAAATCAGATTATCCTGGCGGAGGAGGAAACGGCATCTATTTTTCTACGGCTTTTACGATAGATTCTAAGGGTTATCTCTGCGGAGGGAAGATAGGACCTAATTTTTATTCTTCTCAGTTATGGGAATACAAACCAGCGAATGATCAATGGTCGCCTCGGGCCAATTTTCCAGGTGGAGTTCGTTATCAATTAAGCAGCTTCTCAATTGGTTATTATGGTTATGTCGGTCTTGGGGCGAATCAGGATGTTTTCAAGAAAGACTTCTGGAAGTACAATCCGGTTACAAATCAATGGTCTGCAATTGCAAATCTTCCAGGACCGGAAAGGGGCGGCTCAGCAACTTTCACTATAGGCAACAGGGGATATGTATGCATGGGAACAGATGGAGGATATCTAGATGATCTATGGGAATATAATCCTGCAAATAATACCTGGTACATAAGAGCATTTTACGGCGGTTCTGAACGCAAGAATTCAGTAGCCTTCACACTCGGAGATAAAGCTTATGTCGGCACAGGAAAGGGGTATTCCGGAAAAAAATCAAGTATTCAGGAATATACTCCTTATCAATACCTGGGCTTAGGAGATCAGATTTCTTTGGAAATGAAGGTTTATCCGAACCCTGCACAGGAGACATTATCGCTAATAATTCCTGAGAATCTATCAGGAAGAGTAATTATTAGAGACGTACTTGGCAAGATCCAATGGGATGGGGAATATTCAGAGAATATGGCGTTGTCGATTGATGTTCAGTCATTAAAACCAGGGAATTATTATGTATCCTTCATAGATGATAAAAACGGTGTAAGCGGTTCTTCCAAATTCATTAAATTATAACATGAAATTATTGAAATTCATATTGGCTTTTTTGCCGCTGTCTCTATTCAGCTTTGGACAGGATAATTGGGTTCAACGTGATTCCGTTAACGGTCCGCCAAGATCGGTATCTGCTAGTTTTGTGTTAGAAAACGAAGGATACGTGCTAGGTGGATTAGACGATTTTACGTTTAAGAGAAAAATGTATTCCTACAATTATTTGCAAAACGACTGGGACGATGAGGAGTCCATCGGAGGTCCGAATGGTGACGGTTTAGAAAGAGGTTCAGCTTGTGCTTTTGCATTGGAAGGAAAAGGGTATATCTGTTTAGGGCAAGGGCAGACAATGGCGTACATGAATGATCTCTGGCAATTTGACCCTGATACCAAAGCTTGGTCGCAAAAAGCTGATTTTATTGGTACGCCTAGAAGACAAGCAGTATCTTTTGTCATTGGAACCAAAGCATACGTTGGTACAGGTCAGGATCTTTCAGGACTGAAAAAAGATTTTTACTCATACGATGTTTTGACTAATTCATGGGTTCAATTGAATGATTTCCCGGGTACCGCAAGGAAACAAGCTGTTGCGTTTGAGATGGGGGCGAAGGGTTGGTTAGGAACAGGTGATGACGGAACGTTGAAAAAGGATTTCTGGATGTATGACCCAGCTTCAGATAATTGGATTCAAAAAACAGATTTTCCGGGAACAGCGAGAGCGGGAGCCGTAGGTTGGTCAACTCATCCAACATGTTTCATCGCAACGGGTGAGGACGTAAATTTTGAGTATAAAAAGGATGTTTGGGAGTATAATTATTATTCAAACAGCTGGACGCAAAGAGTTGATCTGATGGGGCCCGGAAGAAAAAATGCAATTGCTTTTGTGCTTGACGGGATTGCCTTTGTAGGAACAGGTTACAATGGGGTTTTTCTGGATGACTTCTATGCTTATTTTGGAATTGTTGGAATAAATGAACAAGAACTTGTCAGCTCGATTGTCTATCCAAACCCGGCAAACGATCAACTGATGATAGCCACTGATCTTCATTTATCTGATGCTCAAGTGTTCATTTATTCTGTGACAGGTGAGATGGTTTACAACTCAAAGATGAATTCTTCAGATATGCATACTTTGAATGTTTCTCGATTTGATGAAGGAGTTTATTTCTATCGAGTTCAGGATGAATCAAGGGGTAAAATATCTTCAGGAAAATTCGTAGTTAAAAAATGAGGATCTTCTTTTTGAACGTATTATTCTTTGCACTTGCTTCTTGCTCTCAGCCCGGTAAGGATCAAGAATTAAATTCAATCGATAAGGAGGACGTTGTCACGGAGTCAAATGGGATACAGGCTGTTGTGCTGGAATATGGCTCCGGAGAATTTGGGTATCAGATTCTTGAAAATGGGAAATTGTTGATCGATCAGCAACATATTCCTGCTGTTCAAGGGTTGAAAAGATTTAAAACAAGGGAAGAAGCACAGCGATTGGGAGAGCATGTTAAAAGCATGATTGAGAAAGGCATAATGCCTCCAACAGTATCAATTAATGACTTGGATAGTTTGTATATTTCGTATTGAAATTGCAAGAACAAAATAAATTGAATTGATTCCAAAATCTAAAAAACCTATTATATTTGCACCCGCTAACCAGTTAGTTTAATGGCGAGATAGCTCAGATGGTTAGAGCGCAGGATTCATAACCCTGAGGTCCCGGGTTCAACTCCCGGTCTCGCTACAAAGTGAAGGCTGTTCTTTTGATCAGCCTTTACTGTTTCTATTAGTCGATGTATCAAGTTTATATATTATATTCTGAATCTGGCCAACAATTCTATAAAGGATCCACTCGAAATATTTCGGAGCGTTTGAAAAGACATAATGATGGTCATGAAAAATACACTTCGAAATACTTACCATGGATATTGGTTTGGTTTACCCAAAAAGATACAAGGTCTGAAGCAATGAAACTCGAGCGAAAACTTAAGAACTTGTCATATTCAAGAACCATAGACCTTATTCTGAAATACTCACATGAGGTCCCGGGCTCTGACGAGCTTTTGTTGATACAAAAGCTATCAGAACGCTGACAAACTTCGTTTCGTCAGTGTTCAACTCCCCGTCTCGCTACAAGTGGGAAAGTCAATCCCAGTAAAGGTTTCAGAGTTTATACTGAAACCTTTTTTAATTCTCTGAACTTTCTTTTGCTAGGAATTTTCCACTTTTACACCTCATTTT
>JALRFI010000073.1 GCA_023253775.1 Crocinitomicaceae bacterium | reverse complement strand
CTGGATCTGGCAGATTCCCATGTTGTAACTAACCTCTGAACCAGCACCTTTAGCTTGAGACAATAATGTCTTCGCTTTAGCACGGTCTCCAGAAGCACCAGCGATAGCTCCTAAGTTGTTCTTAGAGATTGGGTTTTCTTTAACACTGTTTGCTTTTTCAAACGCAGCCTTAGCTTCGTTCATTTTGTTTTGCATGTAAAGAACAGCTCCAACATTGTTGTGTGTTCTGTAGTCATCAGCATAGTTCTTAGCAGCAACTCGGTAGATCGCAAGTTTCTGGTTTAGATCTTCAACCAATGTAGCAGTGAACAACAATTCTTCAAGATTCAATGAATCTGGAGTAGAAGCTGCGATCGCCTTCAATTCTTCGTCAGAATATCCAGTAAGATCATAAGTTGTGATGATCTCTGAACGACGCAGTCTTGGGAATACATTCTTGTCAAGTTCAGTGAATGTCTTACCCATGTTTCTCATTTCAGTTTCACGAGTCGCAGGATCAGAATTCATTTCCAAAACTTTGATCACAAGGTTCTTGTCAGCTTCACTGATTGCAGTTGATGCTTCCAATTCTCTTTTAAAACCTGGGTAATCCTCTCCACGTCCACTCAAAGAATAAACTTCTGTTTGAGCTTTGTCATTCTTAGCTTTCTTAGCTACTTCCATCGCTGCTTTCTTACCGGCTTCAGCACGATCGTTAGAAAGTGTATTGTTCTTATCTTCTTCTCCTTCAGGTGAAGCGTATCCAACAACAGAAATAGTTTTGATGTTTACTTTAGGGTTTGTCTGAACAGCAGCTAACCAGTTCTGGAAATCTACGATATCCTTATCTTTCATCTCATTAGCCTTAACAACCGACTTACCTTTGTCATAATTGATCTGAGCAAAAGTTGTTTCTTCTGTTACTCTTCTGAATTCATCTTTTGCAAGAATTACTCTGAAATCTTTGTTTACAAGGTATGGAGTGATGATAGTCGCGTCAGCAATCTTTTTGTCTTCAAATTTACCTGGCTTCTCTTTTCCGCCTTTATAAACTTTTCCAGTAACAACTAGATCAGCAACTTCCATGTCTGACTTGTATGCCACCATGTCTTCATAAACTACTTTACCACCTGGCTTATACTGGATAACTGAACCGTTTCCTGAGGCTTTTTCACCCTGAATAGTAACTGTCTTAAGGGCAGTGCTTCCTAGCATAGGAGTAATCTCTGCACTCGCTTTTTTCTTGATTCCTTTCTCAGGGAAAGTCACGTCCACACGCACTTTCACAGAGTCTCCATGCATTTCTAATGGACTTGGAGTTACTTTGTAATCTAGGTCTTTTAATAGGTCACAGCTGGTCAATAATGAACCTGCAACAGCGATAAAAGCTAAACCTTTGATGCTTTGTCTTTTCATATTCGTAGTTTAAATCCTTACCAAATTTTAGGGCAATATTAATCAATAAATTTATGTTTCAAAAGGTTTTAATCAATTAATTCATGAAGTTTTATCGATGATTTCATGGCTTTTATGCCATTCAGATCAATTGTTTGACTAACAAGGTCTTTTATACTGCATTTATTACGGGGATCGGTTAACCCCTCATCTAAATCGGTTAATGGGACAAGTACAAAGGCTCTTTCATTGTACCTTGGATGTGGTACAAGCAATTCTGAGGTGTTTATAATTTGATCACCAAAAAAAATAATATCGATATCTATTGTTCTGGAAGCATACAATCCGCTTTCAACCCTTTTTCTGCCCAATTCATGTTCGATTGCACACGTAATTTTAAAGAATTCAGCAGGAGTAAGACTTGTAATACAACCTACTGCCAGGTTAATAAAATTTGTTTCTGATTTGAAACCAACAGGAGTAGTTTCGTAGCTCTTTGAGATCTTGAAAACTTTGCCTGCTCTTAAGTTAATAAGTTTAATCGCCTGTTTTAACAGATCTAAGCGTTCTCCGGAATTACTTCCCAGACTCAGATAAACAGTTACTTCCATTTGAGGGTGCTGATCATTTTTTTTAGATCTGTATGGATGTAATCCAACGTTGGTTTCAGCGAATCAAAATTCGGAGTACAGTTTAATAATAACTCCGCCCTAAGGAAATGATTTGTTGAGTCCGTCAAATAAAACTGATAATTCGTAGCTACATCCCCCTTCAGAAAGAAAAATGTTCCATAAACATTGTCTTTTTTTCGGATGATCTTTTCATCATCAATTGATGTCGCTTTCAATTTATGATCGTCAACCTTGTCGTTTGAAAAATTGATAAACTTGGATAAAGTGTCTGAAGGTTGAAGCTGATAGTGGTACAAAAAAAGTTTACCATTCACTTTTCCCAGATCTATTTCTTGATAACAAACGTTGCCTGTTGTATTTCCTTCAGATAATGAATAAACTTTGGAGAGTTCGAAGGAAAAGCCACAATTGCTATTAACTGCACGATAACTTTGTTTTGGGAAATCCAATCTCAGATAAGTAGGGGGTTTTGGGACCAAAAGTTTATCTCCTCCACAACTTGTTAGCGTAATTAAGATTAGAAAGAAAAAGAATGATTTAGATTTTTTCATCAGGCAAAATAGCTTTGATCATTTTGATCCGACGTTTATCACTTGATTCGACGATCAGCTTTACATCGGAGCAGACAATGTATTCATTATTTCTTAAGATTCTTCCAGCATGCTCAAGTATGAACCCTCCCAGAGTTTCCGAATCTCCCTTTGCTGCTTCAAAATCTTTACTGTCAATTCCTGTAACCTTGTAAAAATCAACTAGTGCAGTTTTTCCTTCAAAAACGTAAGTGTGTTCATCTACTTTCGTGTAAATGATATCATCGTCATCAAATTCATCTGTAATGTCGCCTACGATCTCTTCAAGAACATCCTCCAGAGTAACAATTCCGCTAGCCCCACCATATTCATCAACGACTACAGCCATGTGCATTTTCATACTTTGAAATTCTCTCAGTAGGTCATCGATCTTTTTATTCTCTGGAACAAAAAAGGGTTTTCTGATCAAGACGTTCCAATCAAATGAACTTTCTGAACCCAAATGAGGAAGAAGATCTTTGATGTACAGAATTCCGATTACGTTATCCATGCTTTTATCAAAAACCGGAATTCTTGAATAACCGGCATTCAGAATAACTTCCAGTACCTGATCAAAATCGATTGTATTATCAATTGCAATCATGTCCACTCTTGACCTCATTATCTGACGGGCTTCTGTGTTACCAAACTTCACAATTCCTTCAAGGATCTTTTGCTCTTCCTCGGAGGTTGATTCTTGCTTCGTCAACTCAAGAGCTTTTTCCAACTCGTCAGTAGTTATCTTTATTCCTTTTCTACCGGCAATACGCTGAATAAATTTGGTGCCATTTACTAAAAATGATTTAAGCCAAGAGAGTGGTGGTATTTTACGTGCGATGTTGAGTGGAAGAGCAGTTATTTTAGCGAAGGAAAGAGGGTTTCGATTCGCATAGATCTTTGGGATTACTTCACCCAACAACAACAAAACCAATGCTATGCCAATGACCTCAACAATGAATCTTACAGTTTCGTTGGCGTCCTCCTTTGGATAAATTTCATCGAGTATCGCTGATGAAATTATAACGATACCAACATTTACGAAGTTATTTGTGATAAGTATGGTTGCTAACAATTCCTTAGGTACACTCAAAAGCTCCAGCACCAGATTACTGTTCTTTGTGTTTTCAGCTTTAAGCTCTTCCTTTTGTGCAGGATTTAGCGAGAAGAATGCTGCTTCAGAGCCCGAAGCAAGTGCAGATAGAGCGATTAAAATGATTAAAATAATAAAAAGTACTGACACGCCTGCGCAGACCGTTTCCGTTGAGAATGCCTCTAGAAGAGGCGTTAGACTGGGAGGTTCCATACTACTCATTGTTTATTAAAACGGTAATCCATCGTCAGAACTGTCATTATAATTTTCAGCAAAAATTATAGATGTAGTAGTATCAAGCTTTGCAATTTGTTTGACATAATATCTTCTAACATTATTTAGCTCAGCAGTATCTCTTTTTAAATCTTTAAATGCCTCTCTAATTCCTACCATCGAAGCCATACATTGCTTTTGCAAGCTTTCATCGCGCATAAATCCTGCAATGTGAAATAAGCTTTCAAGACTTTTAAAAAT
>JALRFI010000065.1 GCA_023253775.1 Crocinitomicaceae bacterium | reverse complement strand
AAATTATCGTTTTCGAAATACCAGTGACTGGTAAACTCTTGTCCATTAATCCACATCTTACCAAGATAGGAAACTTGTGCCTCAGCTTTCAATTGAAGCAACAAAAGTGAGATCAGAAGAATAAGTCGATTAATCATTTACAACTCCTTTTAAACTGTTTAATTGATAGTTACCGTTCTGAATTCCATTAAGGATCTGATTGTTCTTCTTGATCGCATTACCAGGCTGTCCTCCATCAGGAAAATTGGTGATCGGTGGAATAGGGATATTGATCGTCCCAATGATTGGAATCGATGCGCTGGCGTTGATGAACAATATACCAGACGTACCAGCTTGGCCATAATTTCCTCCGTCTCCACCTTGGGCATCCGGGTCGATCGTGATCGTAACAGGACCAATTGGGATATTGATCGGTAGATCAACTTGCCCTCCTTGACCCGGTATTGCGCTTAACCCTCCGGTTGCTGTCTGACCGTTATCCCATAATCCTATGATCGTTCCTCCGGTACCTCCTCCGGCACCGTTCTGACAACCTCCACCTCCTCCAGCACCCACACCAAGAGTCCATGTACCAATGATCGGAATACTGATCGATTGAGTTAATCCGACAGAAGCACCACCTCCACCGCCTCCAAAGATATATCCGTAATTCAGAATGGTTGTTTTACAAGTCATGTTCAGGGCGATTCCGCCGTCTTCACCTGCTTCTCCAAAGGTGGAAAGATTTCCTCCTGTTCCGCCATCACCTCCTTCACCCAGAAACATTCCGTAGTTTCTGATCCCAACATGGCTCAAAGGGTCAAGTGCCCCAGAAGTATAAGAAGGATTGGCAGGTGTAGTACTGCTGAACTCCCCAGCATAAGTTACATCAAGTACAACGCAGATCGGTGTGCCGACGCCCGGTAAGCTGTTAAACGATTGCAAATTGTATTGCGATACGGCATTACTCACCGTTACCTCGTAGCAACTGTCAATGGTCAGATAAAAGACCTCGATCTGGATCGAATTTCCACAAACCGCCTGAATAGCAATGGGATACATACCTGGTTCGTCAAAGATCGATGTACTTACTACCAGATAGGTGCTTCCGTCTCCTACAATTGTATCCTGCGTAAAATAGGTAGTGGTAAACTGAGGTAAATTATTCAACGTAAAAAAGGAGATCGTTTGATCAGGGCTGCTCGTTTGATCTACGTCGATCTGAATGGCGATTGTATCAGAGATCACACGGTCGATTACCCCTGAAGTGATCGGCAAAGAAAGATCGAATAAACATTCATCGCAGGATTCAATGTAAGTGGGAAGCCAGCAGTTGCCATTGAAGTATTCAATGATACTGTCCGACGTATTGAAGATCACGAGCCCATTAGCCGGATTGGTGATCGCATCTCGTTGTGTTGAGCTAAGTCGTGTTAACCTCAAGCCTTTGTCTGTTGCCGTAAGTTCTAGCAATGCACTCGGATCGATCGCACTGGTGTTGATACCAACCTTACCGTTGCTGTCAATGCGCAGTCGTTCAGCTGCATTTGTTTTTAATAGCAGGTCTGTGGCATCAGTGGTTCCCAGAAAATTGATCGTTGGATCGGTACTTTGATTTCCTGTAAGGCTCCAGCCAACTGGACCTATAGTCAGATCAGTGCTGTCTTCAAAGACAAAGGTGATGGTTCCATCGCCATTGTCAATTACATCAAGCACGCCATTACTTGATTTATCGGCATACAAAGCATAGGGGACACTCCAGAATTGAGAATTGGATACCGGCTTGAAATCACTACCGCCATTCCGGTCGATCTCTACTTCAAGAAAATGAAGCCCTGTGCCCCAGTCGATCTCAGGAAAAGATGAAACACTCAATTGTGTTCCCTGACCAATGATCAAGGTAAATAAACCATAAGGATCTGTTGTCGTGTAATGATCTTCCTGATAAGCCGTAGTACCCGAAGCAGCATCTTTCCGAATGGTAAATCGAACGTGGATATCCTGATTGGCAAGAACGAGATTTTCTGCATCGATCCCCGGCATCTGACTCCCTTCGACATCGTACACGACAGCCTGATAAGTAATTCCCTGAGGTGGAGCTTGTCCAAACAGACTACTGCTCAAAGCGACCAGAGTGAATAAGAGAATATATGTACCGATCGATCTCATCTTAAAACATTCTTAAACTTACAAATGCTTGAGCCATATGTCCCATATTATTCGTTTTCTGACCTATTTCCTGGTCTCTGTCTTCAATTTGCAGAAGACCGTAATCAAAACGGTATTCCAGCCCTAAATAGATCTTGGGAATGGGGTTGTAGCGAACCCGTACAACTGGACCAACCCTCAGGTTAAACGGCTTCAAGCTTCCTTCTTCTTTAAGATTATAGGTAATACTGTTTACTTGTTGATAGGCGTTCAGCAAATAATCTAATCCAACATTCAAGCCTGTTTCGATCCGATACTTAAAGAATTGGTTCTTTTCGATTACTGAGAAAAGGTATGCTCCACCGAGTCCGATGTAATTGAGTCTCCAAGAGACCGCATTTCCTCCATAGTCTGCTTGACTTCCCGCTTGATAGGCAATGAGCTCACCCCTCATGGAATAGCGTTCGTTCCAGGAGAAATACTGACTAACGCCGTAATTGTATCCATCTCGGTATCGGTATTGAATTCCTTCATTCTGATTGTCTGCTCTGAACTGGAACCGATAAAAACTCTTGCCACCAAAGAAGGCGAATTCCGAGCTTTTAAAGTTCTGGCTATTCGCATAAAATGCCGAGCAAAAAAGGATCGATATGACGATCAGATTTCTCAATAGATCTTTGAATAAGGAAGAGTAACCGAATAACTCCCGTTCGAAATAATGAAAAAATACATGCCCGAATTGACGGTCTGCAGATCAATATGTTGACTTGTTGTGTATTGATTGTGATGAATAATCTTTCCATTAAGATCGGAGAGAAAAATCGAATATGATTTTTCCGGTCCTTCAGAAGTTGAAAAGAAAATAAGGCCATTCCCCGGATTAGGATAGATCATTGCTTCAAAGGAATCGTCAATTCGAACAGCAGCAGCCGAGGAGTGATGAAAACCTTGTTGAATAACCGTTCCATTGGATTGAATCGATCTGCTGATGACAGGTTCACCAATCGATTGTTGTACAAAAATGGATGATGAAGAGGCTGAATTTCCGGATGCTGAAACCAATGAGCGGGTCAGGTGCTGAGCAGTAACTGACGGGCTGAGCAGAAGAAGCAAGACAAGTATTCGTAGCATGCAATAAAAATAAGATTTTCTCTTAACCTTTCGCTTCCTTTCGTCGATTTTCAAGCGCAAAAAGTTCATCACGCAATCTGGCTGCTTCGATGAAGTCGAGTTCCTTGGCAGCCTTTTCCATTTCTTTTCTGGTGAAAAGAATGGCTTTGTCCAGCTGTTCAGGACTCATGTATTGTACCACAGGATCGGATGCCAGCGGAATCTCCTCTTGGTATTCATACTTAAGAGTACGGGAAGCCTGATCACCATCCGCAACTTTTGTTGATTCAAGGATCTTCTCCTTGCTTTTGTTTAGAGGAGTAGGAGTGATACCGTGTTCCCTGTTGTAGGCGATCTGAAGACTTCTTCGTCGCGATGTTTCAGAGATGGTCTTTCTCATAGAATCCGTCATCTTATCGGCATACATAATCACGGTTCCATTCACATTTCTGGCGGCTCTACCTACTGTTTGAACCAGAGAGCGCTCGTTTCTCAGGAATCCTTCCTTGTCGGCATCGAGAATAGCAACAAGAGATACCTCTGGTAGATCTAGGCCTTCCCTCAATAAGTTAACCCCGATTAACACATCAAAATCACCCAGACGCAATTGACGGAGGATCTCAACCCGTTCGATTGTGTCGATGTCACTGTGGATATAGCGGCATTTGATCCCAATACGGTCCAGATATTTCTGTAGCTCTTCGGCCATCCTTTTGGTCAGTGTAGTCACGATCACCCGCTCTTCCTTTTCGATTCGAAGATTGATCTCTTCGATCAGATTATCGATCTGGTTCAAACTTGGTCGCACTTCAATAATGGGATCGAGCAGACCCGTTGGACGGATCAGCTGTTCAACGATCACTCCCTCGGAACGCTGCATCTCATAATCAGCAGGCGTTGCAGATACGTAGATCACTTGATTAAACAAGGTTTCAAACTCCTCAAATTTCACAGGTCGATTATCTACTGCGGCTTGTAAGCGGAAACCGTAATCTACAAGGTTAACTTTTCTAGATCTGTCTCCTCCATACATAGCCCTAACTTGAGGGATGGTAACATGACTTTCATCAATAACCATTAGGTAATCTTTTGGGAAATAGTCAAGCAAGCAGAATGGTCTTTCTCCGGGCTGACGTTGATCAAAATAACGGGAATAGTTTTCAATACCAGAACAATATCCCAGTTCACGGATCATCTCTAGGTCATAATTGACCCGTTCCTTCAATCGGTTTGCTTCTACGATTTTACCTTCACGCCGAAAATTTTCAACCTGTATTTCCATATCTTCTCCAATCTGTTCAACCGCTTTTCGAGTTGTTTCAGGACTGGATACAAAAATGTTTGCAGGATACACATTGATCTCGTCCAGTAATTCCAATCGAACATTGGTCTCTGGATCGATCGTACTTATCGTTTCGATCTCATCTCCCCAAAACTCAATTCTTAATGCGTGATCTGCATATGCCAGGAAAATATCCACCGTATCTCCTTTTACTCGGAACATTCCTCGCTTGAATTCTATATTGGCCCTTGAATAGAGATTTTCTACTAGTCGATACAGGAATTTGTTGCGAGAGATCAGCTGTCCTTTTTTTAGGTGAATGATGCTATTGGCAAATTCATTCGGGTTTCCGATACCGTAGATGCACGAAACAGAAGCTACAACGATCACATCTCTTCTTCCACTCAATAAGGATGAAGTAGCACTTAGTCTAAGCTTTTCGATCTCATCATTGATCTGAAGATCCTTTTCAATGAAAGTGTCGGTAACAGGCAGGTATGCTTCCGGTTGATAATAATCATAATAGGAAACAAAGTACTCCACGGCATTATTCGGAAAGAATTGCTTGAATTCACCATATAACTGAGCAGCAAGGGTTTTGTTGTGGGAAAGAACAAGTGTAGGTCTGTCGACTTCACTGATCACATTGGCTATTGTAAAGGTCTTTCCACTTCCTGTGACCCCAAGCAAGGTTTGATGATCAAAGCCTTCATTCAAGCCATCAACTAATTGTGATATTGCTTGAGGTTGATCGCCTGTTGGCTTGAATTCAGAAATGAGTTGAAATTCCAT
>JALRFI010000016.1 GCA_023253775.1 Crocinitomicaceae bacterium | reverse complement strand
AATTAAAAATCGTATGGTCTTCTAATGAAACAAATCCATGTGCAAAACCTTCCGGGATCCACAATTGTTTTTTGTTGTCAGCGGAGAGAAGAACTGAAGCGGATTGGCCATATGTCTGTGAACCTTTTCTTATATCAACCGCTACATCAAGAACTGATCCTTGAAGCACCCTTACAAGTTTTCCTTGTGCAAATGGCGGTTTTTGAAAATGAAGTCCCCTCAAAACATTCTTGGATGACATAGATTCGTTCTCTTGAACAAATTCTCCAGAAAAACCAGTTGCTTGTTGAAACAGATCTAACTTGAATGTTTCCATGAAATAACCCCTAGAATCGCTAAAAACTTTTGGTTCTATAATGTAAAGACCTTCAATGAATGTTTCCGTAATTATCATCACCTTGTTCTAAAAAACTTTAACATTCTTTGAAAAAAGGATAGCTCGTAATCTTCTTCATAATATCCGTATCCATAGCCATATCCGTAACCATATGTACCCTTATTAAAGCCTTTAACTCCATTCAGTATAACATTGAGTCCGTCAAGTTGCTTCATCTCAAATAGCTCTTTTACTCGATGAGCAAAATTTCTCTTAGAGTAATGACTTTTGAAAACGTAAATCGGAATATCAGCTTCCGTAAGATTTCGGACTCCATCTGATACAAGACCAATAGGAGGATTATCAATGATGATCACATCATAGCTTGTCTTTAATTCTTCAACGATCTCTTTGAATCTTTTACTAAGTAACAATTCAGATGGATTTGGAGGAATTGGACCAGCAGTAATGAAATCTAGATTTTCAACTTTCGATTTCTGAATACTTTCCTCTAAAGTACACTGACCTACGATCAGCTTACTCATACCATTTGTGTTATTTGCATTTAACCCAAGATGGATCTTTGGTTTCCTCATATCAAGATCCAACACTATTGTCTTTTTTCCTGACATTGCGATGATTCCAGCTAAATTCAGCGCGACAAATGTTTTTCCTTCACCAGATATAGAACTAGATATGGCAATTGTTTTATAATCGGGATGGATATAATTCAAATTTGTCCGAATTCTTCGTAGCGATTCAGATAAAATCGACTTTGGCGCATCTCCCACCATCAGTTGAGAAAAGTCCATTGAATTCTTTATCAAAGGTAATCCACCTAAAATGGTTGCCTTAGAAGGCAATAGTTTTTTAAGATCCTCAACCTGATTAATTTCATTGAAAGTAAGGTATCTTAAAAACAAAAACGAAAGCCCAAGAAAAAATCCTATAATAAGGCATGAGCCATAAACAAGATTTCGATTTGGGGATACAGGGTTGGCATTCACAACTGGTCTGGAAAGCACCCTATTGTTCGAAGAATAACCGGCATCAGAAATGGAGTACAATACTTTCTTTTCAGTCAGTAAACCAAAATATTTTTCATTTAAATCTTGAATACTCTTCAAGCGACCAAATTCCATTTTCTTCTCTGGCAGATTATAATACTCTGACTCGAGTGCACCTATTTCATTTCGAATCAGCTTAGTATTGGTGTAAAGTCTTTCAAGAATGGTACTTATGCTCTTTCTAACAAAAGTTAGTTTTACATCGATCCTTTTATTTAGTGCCTTTATTTCAGCGTTCTCATCTGTAACTCGAAACAATAGATCATCCTTCTTTTCCAACAATTCATGAAGCTGCATGATATGAGAAGACAGCGCTGATTCGTAACTTTTACCCAACATTTCAGGGAGCAATCGATATACTTCCAATCGATTTGGATCTGATTTCAGCTTCTGATCAATCTGATTCAAAGATCTAATTTCATCTTCGGTGGTAAAGAGTTGATCTTGAAGTTTATCCAGATTGCTATTGATCGAAGTTGAAATGTTCTCTGGATCAGGCATATTAGATCTTCGTTGAAAATCCATCAGACTATCCTTACTAGATCGAAGCTCTACGACCAGTGAATCCAATTGACGATCAATGAATCCAAGAATTTTTTCTGATCCCTGTCTTTGAATTTCATCATCGTAACTCAAAAATGCATTTGAAACTGCCTGAACGACATCGTGACACAGCTGAGGATTATTTCCTCTGAATGAGACCTGTACTGTTTTTGCTATAGGATCTAATGGAAAGATCTGTAAGTTGGATTGTAGTTTTGAAGCAAATGATTGAAGACTATTGAAAATGAAATACAGCTGATTTTCTGATGATTCATTTTTAAACGAAGCTATTTTCGGTGATTTAACTATCACATCAAAATGCTCATTTTCAATGTGCTCATTGAGTTTTCCAGTAACTGAATAATTCTTCGATTTCAGATTATAGTTTAATGTGACTTTTCCATTCTTATAATTCACCCAAACAGGACTACCCACCAATGAAGAATCTTTCAACTGATACGGGTGTACATTGAAACTACTCGAATTATACTTCTCTTCAGTTAAAACTTGACCTTTCGAATACAAGCTAACGTTATAGTTGATCTGCTGAATCGCTTTCTCAAACATCAACTGAGATCGCATCAATTCGATGGTAGGCGACAAATCATTTTCCTTAATATTAATATTTTCAAAATTGATAACTTCCTTAGCATTATCCTGATCAGATAATTGAATTACCATTGATGACTCATAAACAGGCTTTGTATAACGCAAATAGAAAAAAGCAATCATCCCGAAGACTGACATCAAAAACAAAGGAATCCACCAATTACGCTTCAGGATTGTCTGAAGGATCAGCGGATCATATTCCTTATTGATGATAAAACTTCTATTACTCACTTACTTCCTTATAAAATCTACAAAGTTCTGAACACGGTGAACACCACCAAAGCACTTGAAAAAATACTTAGAATCGGAGCAACCTCCCGAACAATTCCTCGAGCCAGTTCCGGATTAGGTTCAACATAGATATAATCGTTACCCTGTACCACCATGTCAGCATATTTCAATCCCTCAATTGTTGATAGATCCAGTTTGTACACCATTCTCTGCTCTCCTTCTCTTCTCATCACTTTCACCACTCTTGCCTTACCTCGTTCGGTAATTCCACCTGCTTGGGCAATCGCCTCCATCAAAGTCGTATTATTGTTCAAAAGAGGTACAACCTTGGCATCACTTCCATTCCCCGGAAAAACAATTACTCGCTGATTGGTCACCTTAACTTGAATAAACGGTTCCTGATACTCGATTGAAAATCTTTTCTCCAATGTATCTTCACATTGAGCCAATGTCAATCCGTCAATTTTAACCTCTCCAATAATTGGAAGTTCGACTACACCCGATTTACGCACGATGTACTCCTGAATTTGCAATTGGGTTCTTGTATCATCACTCACTCCACTCATTCCTTCAACTATTCTTTTCCCATTATTGGTGGCAAGTGAAAAGGTAATTTTATCATCAACAGATATTCTGTAATCCTCTTTCGGCAGAAGTGGAACTGAGTCTGAGGTTAAAACATCCCCTTTAGCCTCTTTGAACATAATATTGCTATTGATACTACAGGAAAATAAACCCTGTAATAGGATGATGGTTGTAATAAGGATAACAATAATTCGATTCATTCTAACCTTTTATTTTCAATAAGTCCCTGTAGTATTTCTCCATATCAGAGACTAATCTTTTATAATGGAATTTATGTTCTACGAAGGTCCAACCATTTTGTGACATTTTTTGACGTTTTTTTTCGTCCTCCACTAAATCGACCACACATTTTACGAATTCATCAAGGTCATTTCTTGGCACAACATAACCTGTTTCACCATGTAAAACTATATCTCTAACACCTCCAACATCTCTTGTTATTACTGGCACCCCTGAAGCCTGCGCCTCAATTAAACTTACGGGCGTCCCTTCATTTTTTGACGTTAAACAAATGATGTCCATACCTGGATTGAAAACATCAATATCCCTGATCCAAGAAGTCATTAAAATACGATTGGGGAAATTCAAGTCAATCTGGTCTATTTTTTCCTTAATCGTATTCCACTCTGATCCATTTCCAACAATAAAAAACCTTACTTTTTTAGCGGTGCTTTCAAGCACTCTCTTTGCTACCTCAAGGAAAAAATAATGATCCTTTACTGGGGCAAGTCTACCTATGATTGCAATTGCTACCTCATCATTAGATATCCCAAAATTATTTCTAGTTGTTTCCCTTTTGATTTGATTGTCAGTATTGAAAATTGCAAGATCAAAACCCAAAGGAATGACTTTAATCTTCTCCGATTTACAGATCTTATGATCGAGACTTAATTCCTTTCTTTGAGAGTCAGAAATTGCTATGATGCCATCCGAGTTTTTGGCCAATCTTCTTTCAATGGCTTTAAATAATTCTGTTTTCAGTTTTCCAAAATAGGAATGAAAAACATGTCCGTGAAAAGTATGTACCACCACAGGTACTTTCATACTTTTTGCAGCCCTTCTTCCTAAAGCACCCGCTTTAGCAGCATGGGTATGGACAATTTGAGGTTTAAATTCACTAATAATCTGTTTGATCTTTTTATACGCTTTCCTGTCATCCGAAAAACTGGGTTCCCTTTTAAGTTCTTCGATGAGAAGAGGTTTAACTCCGTATTTTTCAAGAATATAAAGAGAATCAGCCTCACCCTCATCAGGCAAACCTCCAATCAAAAGGGTTTCAAAATCATCCGACAAATATCTTGTGAGAAACGTAGCGTTAAATGTCGGCCCACCAATATTGAATCTATTAATGATACGCAGCACCCTGATCTTTCCTTCCCCTTTCATCTATTTTTGAATGAATTTGGCCTTTCTTTTGTATGTAAAGATACTTCTTCAATAATGGTTTTAACTCAAAAAATGTTGATAAAATACATGACGACAGATAATAAAAGACTTGAAACATGCGATTTTTATCGAATGAAGTCGATTTTATCCTTGATATTAATCAGTGCTTTACTGAATTTTAGTTTCGGACAATTACAAGAAGCGATCAATTCATTTAGCAAAGATTCAAAGCTAGAACATGCCAGTATTAGCTTTTATGCTTACGATCTATCATCAAAGAAAACGATATCGGAACTGAATGGAAAAGCATCATTACCGACAGCTTCAACCGCGAAATTGTATCCAACGGCCATTGCACTTGAAATGCTGGGTAAAGATTTTAGACCAGAAACAAAAATTTACGTCAATGGTCGAATCGAAAAGGGTATTCTTCATGGAGATCTTATAGTTCGTGGTGGAGGTGATATAACACTTGGAAGTCGGTTTTTCAACGATTCCGGCCATGAGAAAGATTTTCTAAAGCAATGGCTAGATTCAGTTAGGAAAGCTGGTATAACTAAGATAGAGGGAAATATCATCTGCGATGGATCAGACTTTGGATATATGGGCATACCTGACGGATGGTCATGGGGAGATCAAGGAAATTATTACGGGGCAGGTGTTTCTGGGATCTCTGTATATGACAATACCCTTTTTTATCAGTTTAAAACGTCTTCTAGGGCCGGTGATACAGCACATTTGGTTAACATTTTTCCGAATTATCCGGAATTATCATTTAGAAATCAAATAATCGGATCAACAAAAGGAGGAGACAACTCATATATTTACGGTAGTCCATTTTCCAATTATCGCTTCGGAGTGGGCACTTTACCAATAAATAGCTCACTATTCCAAGTAAAAGGAAGCCACCCTGATCCAGAGCATCAGCTGTCATTGGACCTGTATCAGTTTCTTATCGAGAATGGAATTCAAATCTCAGGCGCTCCTCAATCTTATTTAAAAAGCTCACTGCAGCCCATTTCATATGAAGATCATGAGATTCTTTTTTCTTATTCCGGCAGGACAATAGAGGAAATAGCAACAATAACCAATATGAAAAGTGTTAATCTTTTTGCCGAGGGCCTTCTTTGCTTAATTGGGTATCATTTTAGTAGCAAAGGAACAACGGAAGAAGGATTGAAACAGATCGAACTTTTCTTGGAATCAAAGAAAATAAGTCAGCAGGGGTTTTATTTGAATGATGGTAGCGGATTATCAAGATCAAATGGAATCAGCGCAAGGCATTTTTGTCACCTTCTTGAATACATGTATCACAGCAAAAGCTATTCAGTATTTGAAAAAACATTGCCGATTGCAGGAAAATCAGGGACACTTTCGTCACTTTGCAGCGGACAAATCGGTCAAGGCAGAATCTATGCAAAGTCAGGAACCATGAATAGAATTAAGAGCTACTCAGGATATGTTAAAACCAAATCCGGAAAAACGGTGGCTTTTGGATTCATTGTAAACAACTTTAGTTGCTCTTCCTCAGAATTAACAAAAAAAATGGAAGTTGTGCTAAACGTTATGGCTGGACTCTAGTTCAACTTTCACGATTTCGTTCCAGAAGTCTTTAACTGTCGATCCTGATACCTTAATCATTTGAGGAACAATGCTCGCCTGTGAAAAACCTGGTGTTGTATTTACCTCTATCAAATGTGGCATTCCTTTTACGATCATAAAATCAATTCTTGCAATACTCCTTAACTGCATCAGGTCGTATATCTTTTTTGAAAGTTCTGATACCTTTTCTGCTACGTTCTCATCTACCCTTGCTGGAGTAATCTCTTTCGATCTGCCATTATACTTCGCTTCATAATCGAAGAAATCATTTTCGGAAACGATTTCCGTCAAAGGCAAAGTGACTAAACCCTTCTCACCTCGATAAATACCACATGTAACCTCAGTTCCTTCCAGAAATGACTCAAGAACAACAGTTCTTCCCTCTTTGAATGCGACTGCAAGAGCATCAGGAAGATCATTCACATTTTTAACTTTAGAAATACCGTAGCTAGAGCCACTATCTGACGGTTTTACGAAAATTGGTAGACCGAGCGATTCTATAATATTTGAATAACTTACTTGATCCGGAGATGTCATGAAGATCGATTTTGCAACTGGAATTCCGAAACCTTTCAAAAACTGATTACAATACCATTTATCAAAAGAAAGAGAAGAAGAAAGAGGCCCTGAATTGATATATGGGATTCCTTTTATCTCGAGAAATGCCTGTATTTTACCATTCTCTCCCGGATCTCCATGAACATATACTACTGCCGCTTCCATTTTAAAATCGGCACCTTGTGCTGTCATTGTATTCAAATCAAACGGAAATCTTACACCTTCAATTTCCAAGAACCAACCTTCGTTCGATAAAACAACCATGAAAGCTTTGTAGCGCTCAGGGAAATTATCAACGATAGTTCTAGCACTTTTGATCGAGATCTCGAATTCAGAAGAAAATCCTCCACAAATAATTCCTACAGATTTCATACAATCGGTTTTTTCAAAATTAAAATGCACATCGACAAATGAGAATTGAATCCCTAGAAAGTTATTGCTATTGAATTGTTAACACCCGAATAGTTGATTAAAGATTCGGTAACCGTCCTGAAAATCATTTATGTTTAATTTATATTTGCATATTTCATGAACTAACTGACTTTTAAGCTGATGATGAAAAGTTTTCTCTTCTTAATAGTTGCTTTTGCTTTGGTTCCAACCATTAATGCTCAAACAACTATAATCTATGCTAATGACTTTGAAATAACCTCTGCAGATTGGAACACTTCGATGTATGATCTTCCAAATCGCTGGATCAAAAATACTTGTGCTGGAAATGGAACTACCTTTCCTGGCACATGGTCCATGTACATCAATCCGGGAGGAGCAATAGACGGTTGTGCAATTAATGGAAAAGAAAGGTATGCATACGAAAATACCCCATCAGGAGCAGGAACGTCTTTGGCATATATTCCCATAGATGCCAATTGCGCTGGGAACCTTAACCTAACTTATGATTATACCACGGAAGGTGCAATTGGTGAAGATTTTGTGGAGCTGGTATATAGTACAGATGGAGGCTCAAACTGGATTGCACTTGGGGGTGAGCTTCCTCAATCTGCAACCTGGACTACTACTTCTTTAAGCTTACCTTCTTTACTTGATTTTTCAAATTTTCTTATCGGTTTCAGATTTACATTCAATGATATCACGGTAACTGGAAATCCACCTGCAATTGACAATTTTGTGATTACAGGAGACGACACGATCGATCCTGTCATTTCTAATTGTTCACCTGACACAAACATGATCCTAAATTCATCATGTAGCGTATTTGTAGGGGACATGACTTCTCTTGTCATTGCGACTGACAACTGTTCTGATGCAAGCGAAATGCTGTACACTCAAGTCCCATCTCCAGGAACCATTGAATTCACTGTACCGAACCAATCTCAAGTATTTACGATCACCGTAACAGATGTTGCAGGAAATTTTGCACAATGTACTTTTACAGCCACATCACTAGACACAATCGGTCCAACAATAACATGTCCCACAATTCCGAGTGAATTTTTGAATACCAGCTGTGAAGCATCGATCCCAGACATCACTACTTCAATCATTTGGTCAGATAACTGTGCGGTTGATCCTTCAGCAATGATTTTCTCTCAATCACCTGTTGCAGGTACGTTAGTTTTAGATACAACGATTATAACATACTCAATCACTGATCCCACTGGAAATACTGGTACTTGTCAAACTGCATTTAATGTGGTTGACAACATTGCTCCAGTTGTAACCTGTCCTACTGATCAGGAAGTTCCAGCTGGCGAATTTTGCTTTGCCGTTTTGGGTGACTACAGAGATTCGGTTACGGTAATTGAAAACTGTTTTTATGGCGAACAAGTACTCGTAACTCAAAACCCAATCATTGGTACTGTTTTAAGCTCTCCAACTTTGATTACGATGATGGGGACAGATGAATCAGGGAATTCTTCTACCTGTTCATTCTCAATTACGCCAATCGATACAACTGCTCCATCACTATTTTGTCCCGCTGACATGACAGTAGACGTCAATGCATCATGTGAATACATCGTTGCTAATTTCAGCGGAGATGCAACTATTGATGATAACTGTTCAGTTTTTGCCAATATGGTTTACAATCAGTCCGTAACGGTAGGATCAACACTAGTTCAGGGAACAAGCAGTGTTCAGTTGACAGTAATGGATGAAAGCGGCAATTCATCTACCTGCTCATTTAACTTAACAGTGACAGATCTTTCAGGACCTACCGTTACATGTCCTCCAAGTGTGGGTGTGATCATGGATGCGAATTGTTCCGGAATCTTAGGTGATTATTCTGGAGATATTACTTATTCTGACAATTGTTCGGCTACTGGGTCATTGACATTAACTCAATCCCCTATTTCAGGAACAGTTATTTCTGGAAATACTCCAATCCTCATTACTCTTACTGATGAATTAGGTAACAGCTCAACGTGTAACATGACTGCAATTGCGATTGACAATATCGACCCTACAATTACTTGCCCTTCTTCTGTTGTAGTTGGTATCAACTCGAGCTGTCAATACATAGTTCCAGATCTTGTTGGTGATCTTGTGATCGATGACAATTGTACTGCATTCTCAAATATGCTTTATTCTCAGAATCCACTTCCGGGATCAACAGATGGAGGTTTAACAGCTGTTTTATTTACGATCTCAGACCAGGGTGGTAACAGCGCCACATGTGTAACCATGCTCATCCCTGACGACACTGAAGATCCGACGATCACATGTCCTTCACCTGCGCCTGTAAACAATGCTTCCAATTGTGATTACACACTACCGAACTATGGTAGTCAAAGTTTGATCCTCGATAACTGTGCGAATTATACGGTTACACAAACTCCAGCTGTTGGAAGTGTAGTTCAAGGAGGAGATACTCAGATCGATCTTGAAGTTATGGATGCTGCAGGTAATATGGCCATGTGTTCCTTCACATTAACAGTATTTGAAAGCGCAGCTCCAACGATCACATGTCCTTCAAATATTTCCACTTGTGATCCGGTTGTTAACTACACGGACCCAACGTTTAGCGATAACTGCGTCGCAACTTTGACTCAAACTGATCTCACAGGATATACTTCAGGAGACACATTCCCTATAGGTACAACAATTCTTGAGTATACAGCTACGGATGCATCTGGTAACAGCAGTTCATGCTCTTTCAATATTGAGATTTTAGATTATCCTGCTATTGCGAATATCATTGAGGATACAATCTGGTTGTGTGAATCCACAAGTACAGTTGTAGAGGCTGTAAATCCTACTTCTGGAACTGGAGAATGGAGCGTTCTTTCAGGACAAGGAAACTTTAACAACCAATTTGCTTTCATGACAGGAGTCAACAATCTTGCGTATGGTGAAAATGTACTTTTGTTCACTGTTAGTTCTGCAAGTTGTGGATCAACTGAAGATACTTTAATAGTCATTGCATCTCAACAGCCATTACCGTCAAGTACTCAGGATACCTTGATCGCTTGTAATGATAACATGATCCCATTATTGTCGAATGTTCCAATATACGGAACAGGAGTTTGGACCACTAGTGACATTGGAGTAACTATTGCTGATGTTACATCAGCCAATACAACAGCGACAGGTATGACAGGGGGATGGCACGATTACATATGGACAATCACGAATGGCTCTTGTTTGAGCACAACAGACACAATGAAAGTATTTGCATCTACAAAAGCAATTATCTTGAATGCAGATTCTTCAATTTGTCTTGAAGATTATACGCTGAATCTAGTAGGATCAATACCTGACTCGGATGAAACTTCATTTTGGTCGATCATACAAGGATTCGGTGACTTAAGTGCGTCGAACAGTTACATGACAGATCTTACTGATTTGAGCCTTGGAGCAATCACAGTCATATACGAAATTAGACATGATGACTGCCCGACCAATGCTGACACAATGTATATCGCTACTAGCTTGTGCGACGGCTTTAATCCGATCTTCCCGACAGTCATTACACCAAATCTTGATGGTAAGAACGATCTTTTCGAAATCAATTTCCTTGAATTGATCCATCCGAATTGTCATGTGGTTGTCTTCAATCGATGGGGTAATGTTGTGTTTGAATCGACAGGTTACCTGGATCCTTGGGACGGAACTTATAATAGCGAAGATCTGCCTATGGGAACCTACTTCTACCGAATTGAATTGAATGATGAAGACGGAACTGTTTACACTGGACCAATCAGTATAATCCGTTAATAAGAAATTGAACTTTAGAAATATGAAAACGATCCTATCAATCATCGCTGTTTGTTTAAGTACAGCATTCATATATGGACAACAGGAGTATCAATTCTCCAACTCTGCGTTCAATCCATACCTTTTAAACCCTGCAGCTGGAGGACTATCGGATGTCATGCAATTCGAAGTAGGTTCAAGAATGCAATGGATGGGTTATACCGGTGGTCCTATGACCATAATGGCTTCTGGAAACAGCCAGATCAAAATTGGTGGTGGCGAATCCAAAGTACTCAGCGAATTCAATGTAAAAGATGAAAAGTTCTTTAAGGGACCAAAAACTACCATTGGAAAGTCGAAACATGTGATTGGAGGAAAGATCTGGAATGACGCAATTGGACCTTTTGCCAAAACGTCATTTCAAGGAAGCTATGCCTACCATCTTCCTTTAACCAAAACAATGAATTTTGGTGTTGGTTTAGGTTTAGGAATGAGTCATTTTAGAGTTGATGAATCTAGAGTTGTTCTTTATCAGCAAGATGATGCCACGTACAATCAATTCCTGGCTAATGCGTCTCAGCAAACAATGGGAGATGCACAAGCTGGATTTGTGCTTTATGGAGAGAAACTATTCTTCGGACTCAGTGGAACACAGTTGCTAAAAAATGACATTCAGTTAAATGATATCCTTACTCAAAGTAACTTAACAAGACACCTGTTTGTCATTGCCAAGTACAAACTTGAAATCAACTCTGATCTTCATTTTGAACCGCTTGCTATTTTGAAATCTACAGGTAATAGCCCTATGTCGGTAGACGCAGGTATGAGGGTCATATCACGAAATGCAACATGGGGTGGAATTCAATACAGAACCGGAAATATGCTGGTATTCCAAGCAGGAACCAATCTGATCAAAAATCTCTATTTGAATTACAGCTATGATCTTTCAATTGGAAAAATCCGCGCAGCAGGAAGTAATACTCATGAGATTCAGATCGGTTATTATCTCGGAAGAAATCGAAATGTCGATAAGGAATTAAAGGAAAACAGCAAGGATGACAATCCGAAGCTGTGATCAAATCCTTGATGAAATAAAATAGATCGAAACTATTCCTGCTCCTATAGAAATGGCCATATTTAGTATGGCCATTGTTATTTGACCTCCCTGGATCAACTGCCAGTTTTCAAGACTAAAGGTGCTAAAGGTACTCAGTCCTCCACAAAAGCCTACTGCTAAAAGCGGACTCAACCATTCGTATCGTTCACCTTTCGATACATATCCTACTACTATTATACCCAAGATGATGCAGGCTACAACATTTGAAATTAATGTAGCTATAGGGAATTGCCAATTTGAATTTCCGCTTACAACATTAGTTAGTCCATATCTAACAAGACTTCCTAATCCACCACCAATAAAAACCCATAGATAACTCATGAAATTTTTCGTTCAAATGATGGATAAATATATTTGAAAATCAACCAAGAAATCGAGGCTCCAACAACCCAACCAATCACGACATCCGATATGTAATGTACACCGAGACAAATCCTACTCAGACAAACCACAAATGAAACGACGAGTATTGTCGCTGTAATCCAGGATATTTTCTCTTTAAATATTGAGATCAAAGCCAATGATAAAGCACCAAAATTAGCAGCATGAGACGAAATGAATCCATATTCGCCACCCTTGTAAGGTCCACTTTTAGTCATAAACAATTTTATTTGATCACTGATCAATAAGTTGTGTGACGGCCTATATCTGAGAAACACTTCTTTAAATAGATGTACTGAGATCAAATCAGTAATGCCGATGGTAATTCCAACAAAAAGTAAAAAAAGTGAAGCCTTTTTTAAACCGGCAGTTTTAATTATTAAATAAAACAGGAACACATACAAAGGAACCCAGGTAATTCTCATAGATACAATCCACATGAAATACTGAACAACGGGATGATAAAGGGAGGTATTGATCCATACCGTCCAACTCTGATCCACATGTTCTAGGTAATCAATCATTGTTCAAATACTTCCAGATTATATCTTTAAGCTCGGATAAACCCTGCTGTGCCACAGAGGATATAAAAACGTAAGGAATTTTCGGCAGGTCTTTACTTAAAGCTGCTTTCAACTCATCATCGAGCATGTCAGCTTTACTTATCGCTAAAATTCTTTCCTTGTGCAATAATTCTGGATTGTATTGTTTTAATTCGTTCAATAAAACCTTGTATTCAGAATGAATATCATCACTATCAGCTGGAACCAAGAAAAGTAACAAAGAGTTCCGTTCAATGTGTCTCAGGAAACGCAAACCTAACCCCTTTCCCTCATGTGCTCCTTCTATGATCCCTGGAATATCTGCCATGATAAACGAGCGATAATCCCTGTATTTCACAATACCAAGATTTGGGCGTAACGTAGTAAATGGGTAATCACCAATCTCAGGCTTCGCTGCACTCAATACTGACAACAGTGTACTTTTTCCTGCATTTGGGAATCCAACCAAACCTACATCAGCCAATACTTTCAACTCAAGAATCTTCCAACCATCCTGACCCTCTTCACCAGGCTGAGCATAGCGAGGAGTTTGATTCGTTGGAGACTTGAAGTGATTATTACCTAATCCACCTCGACCACCTTGCTGAATGATTCGTTCTTCTCCTTCTTCTGTTATTTCAAATAGAACTTCTCCTGTTTCTCCATCTTTAGCAACAGTTCCAAGAGGTACTTCAATGTATACGTCCTCTCCCTGCTTTCCTGTCTTCAATCCACCAGCCCCATGACCACCATGACCTGCCTTGATGTGCTTTTGAAATTTAAGGTGTAAAAGAGTCCATAACTGTTTGTTTCCTCGAAGGATGATATGACCACCACGACCACCATCACCACCATCAGGACCTCCTTTTGGAATATACTTTTCTCTTCTTAAATGGGTAGATCCACCTCCTCCATTTCCGGAAGCACAATGTATCTTAACGTAGTCTACAAAATTATCTGATGCCATAATCTGGGTTCAAAGGTACAGTTTACTGCACTAAATAAAAAAGCCAATCCATATGGATCGGCTTCCATTTCATTAAATATTGTTTTTAGATCGCCATGATCGCTTCATTGAGCCTTGAAGTAATTTCATCGATCGATCCAATTCCGTCAATACCAACGTACTTACCTTGTCCTTGATAAAAATCCTTCACTGGAGCAGTCTCAGCGTCATATACTTTGATTCTGTTTTCGATAATCGCAGGATCTGCATCATCCACTCTTCCACTCACCTCTGCTCTTTTCTTCAATCTTTCCTTCAACTCATTCTCTTCTACTTCTAAAGCAAGCATGATACTGATTTCGGTCCCCATGTCATTCAAAAGGTCATCCAACGCCTTTGCTTGTGCATTTGTTCTTGGGAAACCATCAAAAATGAATCCTTTAGGATCTGCTTGTTTCTCAACTTCAGAACGCAGCATGTTGATGGTAACCTCATCGGGTACTAGTTGACCTTTATCCATATACGATTTCGCCAGTTTACCCAATTCGGTTTCCCCTTTGATATTTGCTCTAAAAATATCGCCTGTCGATAAATGGACAAGACCATATTTTTCGATCAATCGTTCAGACTGGGTTCCTTTTCCTGCTCCTGGAGGGCCAAACAAAATAATGTTAAGCATACAGTTAATTTTTAAATTGATATATGGTGTTTAGGTTTCTTCCTTTTCCGTTGTAATCAAGTCCATATCCAACAACAAAAGCATCAGGGATCGAAAACCCAACATACTTAATCTCACTGGATCCTTTATAAGCTTCTGGCTTGAATAAAAGGGAGCAGATCTCAACTGACGCCGGATCAAGTTTCTCCAAAAGATCTTTCAAGTATCCGACAGTATTTCCTGTGTCAACAATATCCTCTATCAAAACAACATGCTTACCTGAGATATCCATCGACAAACCAATTGACTCAGTGATTTTGTTGGTAGTTTCCATTCCTTCATAACTGCTCACTTTAACAAAAGTGATGTCACATGGAAGATCGGTTGATTTCATTAGATCTGAGGCAAACATGAAAGCGCCATTCAGAACCACTACAAACACTACTTCTTTGCCGGAATAATCCTGTGTCAAAGTAGCGCCTAGTGCATTTACTTCCTTAAGAATTTCATCATGTGTGATGAAGGTCTCGAAGTGCTTGTCATCGATTCTGATCATAACGGATCCTGTTCAGTGTGCAAAGTTAGCCTTTTAAAAAGAATTGCAGAATTTTCTTTAAACTATACGCTTAAATTATTGGCATTTAATATTTGACCATATCTTTGAGGCATGAAAAACAATTGGTACGGTGACGATTTTAAACTGGGTGTAGTAGGCGGTGGCCAACTTGGAAGAATGATGATCCAGGAAGCTGTAAATCTTGACATTCAAATCCATTGTCTCGATCCGGATCCAAATGCACCTTGTGCAAAAATTGCATCTACTTTTACCGTTGGATCGCTGAATGATT
>JALRFI010000193.1 GCA_023253775.1 Crocinitomicaceae bacterium | reverse complement strand
ACCAGCAAACATATGATATTGAAAAATTAAAATACAAAAAAGGACAAATGTTCTGAATAAGAAAATATCTTGATAAAAAGCTAAAAATTTTAAGAAATAATCAGCTATTTCAAATTGACAAGGTCACTTTTAGTGGCCTTTTTTTATTTCTCCAAAAACAAATCCTTCATCACGATCCCCTCTGAGGTGATCATATCGAAATGCAACATTTGAGCGATCGTAGCTGAAATATCGATTTGTTCATACTTGTTTTCAAGAACTACATTACGCTTAAAATCCGGACCCAAAGCGATCAGATACATTTGTCGGCAACCTTCGCAATTGTCTCCATGAGAAACAAAACCATCTTTTCTTCCATCCAGATGACGACCATGATCATTCGTTATTATCAATGACGTTTTACCGCTGTAGATGGAATCGCTTTGGATAAAATCCCACAATTCTTTTGCTGTTCGATCTGTATTTCGTAGACCTTTCAAATATCCTTGCCAGTCATTCTGATGCCCTTTTACATCTACTTCCAGTAAATTGATCAGAACCAGCTTTGGATGATATTGTTTCAATAATTTTTGAGCATCCCTCCAAGTATATACATCTGAAGTATAGCCCTCTCCTTTTCCGTCGGTGCCGCAATACATAAAAGGCCTGTATTGCCCTCGCCATTTCCTGTCCTTTGTATCTGTCAGGATCGAAAGTTTTCCTTTCGAAGCGATCACCATTGACTGAGAGGAATCGAATCCGGAATTTTTCAGGAAATACTGAAACATGGATGGCCTTTTTGGTAATTCCTCGCCATTATTATTGATCCTTTGATAGTGCCCTGTTGTGATCGCAGAGTGCCCTGCATTTGTATAGGTAGGACCATTATTTCTGAATCCCTTGATCAACACGCCTTGCGGAGCCAATTCTTTAGACAGGTTTGGTATAAAACGACAACTATCATCTCCAAAAGTCTCTGTTAGACGTGGTCCATCAATGATCAATACAATTATATTCTCCGTTTGATATTTTCTGACAACTTCATCAACTTCAACTTTGTGTGTAAATGAAAATGCAGCAACTCCGAGGAGAAGTAGGAATAAGATCGATATTTTATAATTCTTTAATAGCATTAAGGAAACTTAGGGAATTTCGAAAAATCTCTTTTTCGTTTTTCAAGAAAGGCGTTCCTTCCTTCTACCGCTTCATCAGTCATGTATAATAGTCGAGTAGCTTCTCCTGCATATACTTGCTGACCAACTAATCCGTCGTCGATCAAATTGAATGCAAATTTTGACATTTTGATAGCTGTAGGACTTTTCGTTAGTATTTCTTGAGCCCATTCAAAAGCGACTTTTTCCAGATCTTCATGCGGAACAACGGCATTTACCATTCCCATTTCGAACGCTTCTTGTGCCGAGTATGATTTACCTAGGAAAAAAATCTCTCTTGCTCTTTTTTGTCCTACCTGACGAGCAAGATAAGCCGAACCAAAACCTCCATCTACACTGGCTACATCTACGTCCGTCTGCTTGAAGATCGCATGTTCTTTACTCGCTACGGTAAGATCACAAACAACATGTAAGCTATGTCCACCACCAACTGCCCAACCTGGAACAACAGCGATCACAACCTTATTCATGAAACGGATCTGACGCTGAACATCCAAAATATTAAAGCGATTTACGCCATCTTCTCCTTTATATCCTGTCGTAGATCTAACTCGCTGATCTCCACCGGAACAAAAAGCCCAACCGCCATCTTTAAGAGATGGTCCTTCACCTGAAATCAAAACAACCCCAATTTCCTGAGACTCATGACTGATGATCAGCGCTTCAAGTAATTCTGAAACTGTTTTTGGCCGAAAAGCGTTTCTGCACTCAGGTCTGTTAAATGCTATTCTTGCTACTCCGTCACAATACCTGAAGGTGATGTCCTCGTATTCCTTAATAGTTGTCCAGTTCATGTTTTATTGATTGGTTCGGCAAAATTAGTATTTCCTGCCGATCAGTTTTTTAACCACTTGCTTTAACCACAATACAGGGTCAAAACGATATGTTTTTCCAACGGAACAAATGAAAGTTTCTGTCCATTTGGCTGAGTTTTTCAGATCTACCCTCAAAACCGGAATCCCATGGAAGTCATTGTTCTGCACGCAATTCTTTTCGATCAAATAGGCTTGCAGCTCATCCAGATCAGTAACCACGCCCATTTTTTTGGTGTAGAAAATCAAATTCTTCTCATATGTTTTCTCCTCGTCAGCCACTTTGATCTTCCAGTAATATGCTTTTCGGAATTTAACGTTCAATCGCTGCTCAACGAAATGCACGAACGTAAAGCTGTTATTGAAATGTACATCGATGATGACCATTACGGCATTATCATTCTCCAGAAAGCCAAAAATACTGTTAGGTCCAAAAGTGCTCTCATCCTTCAATTCCGTTAATTCTTCTGCTTTTTTACCCCAGACAAAAACCGAATGAAGCGGATCTTTGGTTCTTTTAAAATCCTTTCTTTTAAACACCCTGTTGGACAATGCTCCTGTTGTTGGCTTTGATCTCAACAGCTCGAACGTATCTCCATTCGTGAGATTATCTGTATATGCGGGAATGATCAGCGTTCCTTGAGGGATTCTTTGTTGAATCGAATCGATGAATTCATTCACATCAAACTTTACACCCTGACTTTTAAAATAATTCGCGAGTTTACCCAGATCAGACGAAAGAAATAAGGTATCATCGGCCTTAAGGGCAAATCGATCGATCAGATCACTGTAACGTTGATCGGTTGAATTCATTATTGAGCAATAAAGGTATAAGTGATGATGCCCTCCTGATTTTTAGCAGCACCGGCAGCATAGTTGAATCTTGACATCCGGGCATATTTCTCAGATTGCTCGACCATACATGGGTCGGAGCTCGTGCTCAAAGAGGGATCACAGGTTGCACTGATGACATCTCCATTATTGTTCACTCGAATACGCACCGTGATTTTTCCAGTAGATCCAAAACCACAAGTATATCCCGGATTGCGCACAAACCATTCGTTATTTTGATGAGGAGTCCTTCCCTGAAGTGACCATTTAACCATTACTTCACCTGCATAAGCATTTGGAGAGGACTTGGATGAGGAACTCGTATTCTCGTTCTTTTTGTTGATCGTGGTCTCGTTTTTCTTGCGATTCTCCATCTCCTCCTGAAGTTTCTTTCTTTCTTCTACCCCTTTCGCATTCTGAAAAAGCTCTTTCTCATAATCCTTTACAGACTTTTCAGGATCACCGCTACTTTGCGTAGCTGCCCAATCTTCATAGGATTTTTTACGCTTATCATTAGCATCTTGTGCAATGCTCTTGACATTGGTTGGCTGGAAATCAGCAGGAATTTCCAAATTCTCTTTCAACAGATGAATTTCATCTTCCGGAATATCTATCCTGGACCCTTTGTAAAAAGATTCGATCGGGAAATATTCGGTATAGGTCTCCAATTGTAAATAAACAAACACAGCCACATAGACTGTGAGAGCGGCAATAATGCCGTAGATGTACTTATCTATGAAAACCATCAACCTATTCATTCAGATCCTCTTCTTTGATCATTCTCATTTCCTTCTCATAAAAGTAATGGATTTCGTTTTCTTTTACGAGTACAAACATTTCATCCATTCGTATGATCTTGTCGTATTCTAATGGTACGACGATTTCACCTTTTTTGTTCAACAATCCGTACTTCGAAAATTTCGAAACCATCCAGAATGCATTATTCACATCAACAATTGAACCGTATTCGAGCGGAACTATAACAGATCCTTTCGGATCTATTACACCTTGAGCACCACCAAGTTCGACAATTGCGAATCCATTGAGAAAACTTTCTGCATACTCATATGCCGGCTTCATGATCTCTTTACCCGCTTTATCCATATATCCCCACCCTTTTCCTTTCGAAAAGGCGATCTTATCCGAAACACTTCCAAGATCCTGAAAAATATTGGGAATGATCAATTTACCTGTCGGATCGATGACCGCGTATTTACCTTTGTATTTCACCACCGCCAATTTATCCTTAAAACTTCCTTTATCCTGATAATTCGGGAAGAGATCAAATTTAGGAGCAATCACAACATTCCCTTTTTGATCCAGGTATCCGATATAATCATCTTTTACTATTAAAGCACGGCCTTCCACCAGATCACCGATCTCCTGGAATTGTGCCTCCAGATAAACGCTGCAATTGCGGTACATCAATCCATAGTTCCCATTACTCTCATAGATCAATAAGGAGTCATTAAAGAAGCGGATATCACTATAGCCCGGAGGCACAAGGTATGTTCCGTAGATATCGACAAATGCCTCTTTTTCTTCCTTCACTACTTTAGCCTTATCATCAATAAAGCTGAATGCTTCGTCAAACTGATGAGGGATTCTCAGGTTCGCATTTTTATCATAGTAGCCATACAATCCATTTTTACTGGCATAGATCAGCCCTCCACTTAGATTTCCAAGATCTTCGAATTCAAAATCAAATACGACTACCCCGTTTCGATCGATCATCCCTAGTAGCTCATTCAACTCAACAACAGCTCTCCCCTGATCAAAATCGAGCGCATTCTCATACGTTAATGGAATTTTCACTCGATTTCCTTTATCAATGAACCCAAACTTATTGTCTTTTGAAACAACTGAAAGTCCTTCTTTAAAGAACCCGACATAATCGTATTCCGGTTGAATGATCACCCTACCTTCAAAATTTATAAAGCCATACTTGCCTTCTTTCAAATAAGGGAGCAACTCTCTCTTAGAATAGGTAAAATCCAGTTCAAGTTCCTCTGTGTACGGAAATGATGGATAGGTTTTTTTGAACTCTTCGAATCTCTCCTGAGCATAATCAGACATGAAGAGCTGATAGATCCTTCTCCAGGCTTCTCCAATGTTCCTATTCCTGGGATAGGCTTTCACAAATACTTCAAGGCTCTCAATATTATTTGGTCCGGTTACAATCTCATAAACCCTATCTTCAGCAAGTTGAGCATAAGGACTTTCCGAATTAGTTTTAAGAAAATCCAGGTAGGAAGACAAGTTTCCGCTATTCGTAAACTCATAATACTGGAATCTAAAGAAATCTTCTTGAGCCTTATTAAAAAACTCAGAATCAGGGTACCTTTTCAGAAAATCATTCATCATGGTGCTCATCTTCGTTTCTAAAGCGCTCTGATAGGCTATTGAATCTCTTCGATAATGCGCCAATTCAAATTCTCCTGCCCACGGATGCTCATCCATAAATGAATCATAAGATTTCTCAGAGGGTGTCATTGCAGCACGAATGAAATGCTCACCGCTGACTTGGCTTCTCAGATCAATGATGCTCAAGTATTCGAAACCAAATACTTTCCACTTTTCTTTCATTTTCTCATCCAGTTCACTGAATTTTTCTTCAGCGATCTTTATGTACCTGAACGCCGAATCAATATTGTGAAATGGATTATCCTTCCTGAAATAAATGATTGACAAACCGTAAGCGGCCACAGAAGGTTGACGTTTTAATGATTTTTCAAAACAAGATTTAGCTTTGAAATAGTTATAGATCTCAAGTGCTTCATAGCCTCTTTCTATCTTTCCCGAATAGCTCTGAAAAGAAATGAGGATCAAAATGACTATGGCAAAAGATCTGAACATTGATTAAATCAAAGTTAGCACTATTCAGTAAAAACGTTGATCTTTTCCAATTGTTTTAAAAGAAAAAAGCCCCCGAAATCGGAGGCTTTTATATCTTCAATCGAAATGATTATTTCATTGTACGACCATAACGGTTCTTGAACTTATCAATACGTCCTGCAGTATCGACAAACTGAACAATTCCTGTAAAGAATGGATGAGATTTGTGAGAGATATCCAACTTTACAAGTGGATACTCATTTCCGTCCTCCCAAGTAATTGTTTCGCTTGACGTTGCACATGAAGGACAAATGAAAGAATATTCATTTGACATGTCCTTAAAAACGACTAATCTATAATCTTCCGGATGTATTTCTTTTCTCATCTTTGAAATATTAATTCAGTTTTTCCCAAAACGGAGTGCAAATATATTGAAACTTTTTTAATCACGATAATTTTTAAAACAAAATAATCCTTCTCTAAAAACGTTAGTTTTGCTGTACATGAATAAACAAGTTTTTCGGTTCTTATTCTTTGTGCTTACAGTGATGACCATTGTAGCAACAAGTTCTTGCAAAAAACCAATTTTGTTTTCCAAAGGCAATCTTGTTTTTTCCAAGGACACGGTTGTTTTTGACACTGTTTTCACGAGCATTGGATCCACCACTCAGCAGTTCAAGATCTACAATAAAGAAAATAAAACTGTTCTGATCGAAGAGATCGAACTAATGGGAGGAACAGATTCTCCTTTCAGGATCAACATTGACGGTTTGAATGAAACGTTGATCGAAAATATAGAGCTTGAAGGGAAAGATAGTCTATATGGCTTTGTGGAGGTTACACTTGAAGTCAATAATCTAACTCTCCCCTTGATCATTGAAGATTCCATTCGATTCAGAACCAATGGGGTTGATCAATATGTAAAACTGGCAGCGTGGGGACAGGATGCTTACTTCCATTACAAAGATTTGAACGACGATGTCGATAACCCATGGTTGAATGATAAGCCTCATGTCATTTACGGATATGCAGCGATCGATTCGGCCAAGACACTAACCATACCTGCAGGAACTCAGATCTATCTGCACAAAAATGCGATCCTCTACAATTACAAAGGGACCTTGAACATCAACGGAACTCTTGGAAATGAAGTTGTTTTTCAGGGAGATCGACTGGAATCCTGGTACGATGACGTAACCGGACAATATTATGGGATCTATTTTCATCAAGCGCGTCCCTCAACGATCAATTATACGATCATTAAGAATGGAACTTCCGGAATCCACTTATTTTCAAAGGATCCCAATACTTCGAGCAGTTACACGCTTACAGTAACAAACACCAAGATATTCAACAATGCTCGATATGGTGTATTCATATACTCAGGTGCAAAAGTCAAAGCGGAGAACTGTGTAATTGCAAAAAACGGGACACATGCATTACTTGTACTGGAAGGTGGTGACTTTAATTTTAATCATTGTGATCTTGTAGGATATGGTTCTGCGACGGGTCCTGCTGTTGGTATCAGTAACTTTTATAATGATTATGCAAACGGCACCCAGAATATTGGATCGATCAATGAAGGAGTGATCATGAATTCGGTGATCTACGGAAGCCAGGATAGCGAAATTGCTTTTGACACCATTCCTGATGCAATGGTCAGTCTAAACTTTGATATTCATCACTGCTTGATTAAAAGAACTCCAGCTTCAACGGAATCCTTTTATCAAAACATCACTTGGAATTCGAATCCGATGTTCGTAAATACTGGAAACTACGATTTTAAGTTCTATTCCTCTTCTCCATTAAATAACAATGGAATATTTACCACCATTTTCACTGACATTGATGGTAATCCAAGAAATGATCCTCCAGATATCGGAGCCTATGAAAATTAAAAAGAAAAAGGAGGGCATAAACCCTCCTTTTTTATTTCATTCAAATTAACTCAGCATTACTGAATGACGATCTTTAGCACTCTTTGTGCGTCATGATTACCAACCCTTACAAGGTAAGTCGCCGCAGGTAGATCGTTTACATCAAAAACATACTTCATCATTCCTCCCATGATCTTTCCACTTCCTTTGCGGATCGAGCGACCATTCATTTCAAATAATTCGATCTCAACATTCGCATCGAACTGAACATTTTTCAATTCAACATTAAGATCACCATTATTTACGTATGCGACCATTTCTGATTCATTCAGCTGAGTCTGGGCCGTACCAACAAAATCCTGAACTTCAAAAGAGAAAATTCTTGTTCTTCTGCTTCCACTTGTTCCGATATATTCTCCAGTAAACCAGAATGTAGTTCCATTTGGATCAAGAGACATGTGAGAATAATCACCAAAACGATTTCCACCTGATTGCGCGCTCAATCCAGACACTGCAATTGTTTCCTGAGCCCACATTTGCCCAAGCGGTTGCCATGGGAAACGACCTGTATAACCCAAACTTGGAAATGAGTTAGGTCCTGAGATCGAATACGCCAAACCAATGCTTCCATTCATGTCCATTGCAATACTGCCAACAAAGCGGCTATCTCCATCAGCAGGAGCATAAGTTCCTTCCTGGAAAACTGAGAATTGGCCCGTTGCCTGGTCCTCTCTTAATTCATACCATCGAATACCGCCTGTGTTGTTATTATCAATATCGGTAACATGGCACAACATCACTGTGTTGTAATCGCTCCATCTGATGTATTGTGCTCTGAACATGAAGATTGAAGAGATCGCATCCAGTTTTTGAGACGAATTCTTTTGAACGATGTCATTCCAGCTTGTTGTAAACACCGAATTAAATGCTGCTGGATAAAGAGTCTGGTGTAAACTAACAGTACTATTTGTAGGTGTGTTCCAGTCAACTTCCATTTTAAGGATCTTTATTTGATCCTGAGATACTCCATTCCATGAATCATCTTGAAAATAGAAAAAGTATTGAGGAGTACCATAAGGAGGTAGAGCTCCGTCAGCATCCGCTGGAAGGATACATTTGAATCCATAATGAGAAGAATAAGCATGATTTAAACCAACCATTGCCGCTGTGGGATCGCCAACCAACATTTTTTCACGCTGGAATGCTGCTAGATTCTTTTGTCCTGTGTTAGACGTCATGTAATAACCATCCGCCCAGATCGAAAATTTTGGGTAATCAGGAAACGTAGGCATATTAAACGAATACGTATAATATGTGCCTGTTGGATCTGGTGTTGTAGAAACTGCAAACAGAATCTTATTTCCAGAAAGTTGGAATTGAGTGATCACCCAACGATCAGCATGTCTATCGTATAATACGATCGGATCACCATCATTACTGCTTCCCGCCCAAAGTGAACTCAAATTCAGTGAGCTAGTAACAGGAGAGCCATTTTTATCATAGATTCTATACTTGGAATTGACAGCTTGAATGTAATGATTTGGTCCTGCGGCTCCAGATGGATCAGGAGGAAAAGCGCCAGTTTGACCGTCCCAATTCTTAATAGGTGCTTTTAGCGGTGTTGTACCAAAAGATCCTTGAAGTATCGGATCAATGCCAGAAGGTAACGCATAAGGATTCACTGCCTCAGGTCTCTTTCTGTTTTCACGGATTTGATGATCCTTTGCCATTTCTTTGTCGTCAGAATCGTCTGCGGCTGGCAGATCTTTTAAAGGAATACTAACTCCAAGGTATTCGCCTCGCCTGAAAGTAATTTGATCATTGTCTATTTCTTCCTGGGCAAAAGAATATGCTCCAAAAAGAATGAATGTAAATAGAAGTAAATTTCTTTGCATGAGATATGTTTAATTGTAGCTTGTCAACAAATTTCGCCATTTACAGCCGAAAAACCTAATACGTAAAATAGAAAAAGGGTCCAATCAGGACCCTTCAATATAAAAGCTTACGATTATTCAGCTACTTAAGCATTGATAAGATTCATTCCATCAAGAACATCCATAACTCCTTTTACAGCCTCGGCAGACTCCTTAAGAAGTGCTTTTTCATCAGCATTCAAATCAAGCTCAATGATCTTCTCAATACCTTTTTTACCAAGAACAACTGGAACTCCAAGATAAATGTCATTCATTCCATATTCTCCTTGCAACCAAGCACAAACTGGGAAGATTCTCTTCTGATCTCTGATAACCGCTTCAACCATCTGAGCAGCAGCAGCTCCTGGAGCGTACCATGCAGATGTACCAAGAAGTTTAACGATCTCTCCTCCACCGAATTTTGTTCTTTCGATAATCTCATTCAACTTTTCTTCCGAGATCAATTCAGTTACCGGAATACCCGATACAGTCGTATATCTTGGAAGTGGAACCATCGTATCTCCATGACCACCCATTAACACTGCTTGAATATCTTTCGGAGAAACATTCAATTCCATAGCAAGGAATGAGCGATAACGCGCTGTATCAAGAACACCGGCCATACCGAACACTTTACTTGAATCAACCTTTGCTGTCAAGAATGCACAATATGTCATGACATCCAGTGGATTCGAAACAATAATGATGATTGCATCTGGAGAATGCTTGATCACATTTTCAGTAACGGTCTTAACAATTCCGGCATTAGTAGCGATAAGATCATCTCTAGACATTCCAGGTTTTCTCGGAAGTCCAGATGTAATCACTACTACATCAGAGTTCGCAGTCTTTGAATAATCGTTAGTCGAACCGACCGTTCTTGAATCATAAAGATTGATCGGGGATGTTTCCCAAATATCCAACGCCTTGCCTTCGGCAAATCCTTCTTTGATATCCAAAAGGACAATTTCATTGGCAATCTCTCTATGAGCGAGAACATCA
Source organism: Crocinitomicaceae bacterium (assembly GCA_023253775.1). Classification (GTDB taxonomy): domain Bacteria; phylum Bacteroidota; class Bacteroidia; order Flavobacteriales_D; family Crocinitomicaceae; genus M0103. The sequence goes on along the minus strand of JALRFI010000193.1, from coordinate 1,645 downwards.
GCACATGTAGCCCCAACGTTACCTGCTCCTACAACTGTTACTTTCATTTTATTATTAATTTATTACTGTTATTTCTATTTTCTCGTTCGCGAAATTAATCATTTTGAAAAATTATTCGCTTATTTAAGTCAAGATTAAAGGGTTTTTTTGAATATTTTTTGTCAATTGGCAACCCGTTTAAAAAGCTAGCGTCATTCTAATGAAACTGATGTGGAGAATAAGGAAAAACTCAAATTGATAATTGATGGCTGTCTGCGTAACGAGCGACGTGCACAAGAGGAGTTGTTCCGACATTTCTACGGTAAAATGCTTGCAGTTTGTATGCGTTATATGAACGACAGGGATAGTGCACAGGAAGTTTTACAAGAAGGATTCATTAAGGTCTTTGAAAAATTGGGAGCTTTTGACTACAAAGGGTCATTTGAAGGTTGGATAAGAAGGATCATTGCAAATACTGCGATAGATGCTATTAGAAAATCAAAAAAAGACCCATATCTTACCGACAACGACAATGATTTTAAACTTGGAGGGGAGGACGAGATAGAAATGCGTGAAGAGATGGAAATCACGGATATGAAAGCAGAAATAGCGATGGATACCATCCAGAAACTTTCACCTGCTTATCGTGCTGTTTTCAATCTTTACGTTTTGGAAGAATACTCTCACAAAGAGATTGCAGAAATTCTTGGGATCAGCGAAGGTACCTCGAAATCCAATCTCGCCAAAGCTAAAATGAATCTTCAAAAGATGTTAAGTGATAAATTCATGAATATTCGATAAAATGAAAATGAATATTGAAGAAATAATAAAGAAAAGTGTAGAAGGACACGAATTACCTTATGACGCAACTGCCTGGGAACAGATGAGTAAACGTCTGGATCATGTTATGCCTACCAAACCAGCTTCTAATTTGAAGTGGTATCTTGGTGGTGCAGCTGTAATTGCTGTTGTTTCGATCGGTGCTATACTCCTCTCAAACAATTTGGAGGATCAAAAAACTACACCTTCAGTTGCAAAAGCGTCAGAGAATAAGACCATGGAAACTACAAATCAACAAGTACAATCAGTTGATAATATCTCTACCGCCGATGTTAAAGGCGTTCAAAACAATGAATTTGTTCAGATCGATCTTAACAACGCTTCTGCTCAAAATTCCGTTTCAAACAACCAAAATACGACAAGTAACTCTCAGAATTCCGGAAATAACAGCGGGATTTCTCAAAACAATTCGAATAATTCTTCGGGTAATATAGTGGACAATCAAGGGAATAATCCTTTAACCACTCAGCAATCATCGAATTCGTCTGGCCAGATGTCAATCCCTAAAATTGAAAATATTTGTCTAGGAGAATCAGTGAAGATTCAAAATAAAAATGAAGCACCAATTACGTTGATCCAGGCAAATGGTTTAATTACAACCATCAAACCTAAAACTTCCTTGACATTCACGGGAGATGAGGCAGGCACCTACAAAATTGGAGTGATGAAAGGGGCTGATTTCATTGAAGGTGACTCTTTCAAAGTACTGGAGGGACCTAATGCTGAATTCTCAATTGTTGAAGCAAATACGTTTGACAATGGTGTGCCTATTGTGAGAGTAGAATCCGGTTCGACTGGCTTAAATTACAATTGGTCAATCAATGGA
>JALRFI010000143.1 GCA_023253775.1 Crocinitomicaceae bacterium | reverse complement strand
AATTTGTGAGGATGAATACCTTCCATATCCTGCCGGATTCACTTGTGAAGAGCTGAGATCGGCGCCCAGGGCACCAAAAGATCCACCCATGGCTTCAAAGCGAGCCGAGCCCGAATATGTGCTTTTTGAGAAACGATAGAGATCCGTTTCATTTTGAGCATGAGCACTCAAGGTAAGTCCGATGAAAAGTAAATAAAGAAGATGTTTCATTAATTTCTTCTTCCTGTTCCTCCGCCAGAATTACTGCCAGACCTTCCGCTACCGCCACCTGATCCGCCGCCAATGTTAGTTCCACCTGTGCCTCTTGGACTAGAATTTTCATGCATCAATCCTCCTCTGTTCGAAGGAGAAATATCGATTCGACCGGGTGTATCAATAGTTCTGCCGGCAGAAGAAGTAGGCGTATTGTTGGATCTTATTACTCTACCATCGCTCGGTGTGAATCTTGAGTTCACTTGCGGTTGAGTAACTGGTCGCAGAACGGAAGGTGATGCTGAAGCAGTGATAGTTGGTGGGGCTATTCTGGAATTTGCATCAATTCTACCCATTTCAGGTCTTGCATTCGATGTTATTGGGGAAGAGGATTTTAATACAACAGAACTTGTAGATCTTCCTCCCGGATTTGCTACCCCTGATAATGTGCCTCTAGGTCCACTGTGAAAATTGTATGCTGTCGTTGAGCCTGCATAATTGTGGAGTCCAGTTCCATAAGGATTGTAATTATTGAAATAGCCATAATTATTTCCAAAGAAATAATTTCCTCCGTAATACATTGGGTAGTTCGAAATAGGGTAAAAGCCATACATTGACCCAAACGGATCGATCATGTATACCGGACTACAACCTCCAAACATGTATGGGGAACAATAAGGTATTCCAAAAGCATAATTCCTGAAGTAAGGGTTATAAAACCCCATACCTAACAACCAATAACTTGAGCTGAAATAATTGCTTCCGATTGGGAAATTATTCAGGTCATTGTAGTAAGTAGATGATATCGAACGATTGTTCTTATTATTTCGAAAAGCAGAATAACTAGTTGGGTCGTTGAGTGATTCTCCCACTGGAAGAGCAGACTCTTTAACTACGTAAACATCATCATCTGCCATGAACTGAGGGCTGTAACAACTCGATGTTCCTATGGCAATCAAACCCAATAATCCTGCAAATATTCCAATCGACTTCATATCAACTTTCTTATACCTTTAAAAGTACGCTTTAATTCCTAACTTTGCAACCCTATTGAAGTAGAACTATGTCACAAAAATACGCTACAAGAGCAGAAGATTATTCAAAATGGTATAACGAACTTGTTTACCGAGCTGACCTTGCTGAACATTCGGATGTTAGAGGATGTATGGTCATCAAACCATATGGATATGCCATTTGGGAAAAAATGAAAGAAATTCTGGATAAGAAGTTTAAGGAAACAGGGCATTCAAATGCTTATTTTCCGCTATTCATACCAAAGTCATATTTGAGTAAGGAGGCATCACATGTGGATGGGTTTGCAAAGGAATGTGCTGTTGTTACTCACTACAGATTAAAAAATGCTGAAGATGGGAGTGGAGTGATCGTTGATCCTACAGCTAAGCTGGAAGAAGAGTTGATCGTACGTCCTACTTCAGAAACGATTATCTGGAACTCATATAAGAACTGGATCCAGTCATATAGAGATCTTCCAATCCTAATCAACCAATGGGCGAATGTTGTTCGTTGGGAAATGAGAACTCGTTTATTCCTGAGAACCGCCGAATTTTTATGGCAGGAAGGACATACGGCGCACGCCACTAAAGAAGAAGCGATCAAGGAAGCAGAGTTGATGCTTGATGTGTATGCGGATTTTGCCGAAAACTACATGGCGATGCCTGTGCTGAAAGGCAGAAAAACGGAGTCAGAGCGATTTGCAGGTGCAGCTGATACTTTATGTATTGAAGCAATGATGCAGGATGGTAAGGCACTTCAAGCAGGTACCTCACACTTCTTAGGTCAGAATTTTGCGAAGGCTTTTGATGTAAAGTTTGCAGATAAAGAAGGAAAGCTGGAGTATGTATGGGCTACGTCATGGGGTGTTTCCACCCGTTTGATGGGCGCTTTGATCATGACTCATTCAGACGATGAGGGATTGGTTTTGCCACCTGCTCTGGCGCCTATTCAAGTAGTTGCGGTGCCAATTCACAGAACAGATGAGGAATTAGCTGCCATCAATGCCAAAATGACTGAGCTTTCTGAGGATCTTAAGAAAAGAGGGATTTCCTTCAAGTACGATAATGACGATAATCGTCGTCCGGGTTGGAAGTTTGCAGAGTATGAGTCTAAGGGGGTTCCTGTTCGTGTTGCAATGGGGCCGAGAGATTTGGAAAATGGTAAGGCAGAAATTGCGAGGAGAGATATGAAGACGAAAGAGATCGTTGATTTTGACGGATTAGGTGATTATATCGAGAACTTATTGAATGAGATTCAGCAGAATCTTTTGAATAAGTCGATGGTTTACCGAACTGAAAACACGCGTACCATTGACAGTTACGAGGAATTCAAAAAAGAGATCGATAAGGGAGGTTTTTTCCTTGCTCACTGGGATGGAACGGCTGAAACCGAGGCAAAAGTAAAAGAGGAGACTCAGGCTACCATACGATGTATTCCTTTTGACAGTAATGAGCAGCAAGGAAAGTGTATGGTGACTGGAAAACCATCCAAGGGTAGAGTAGTATTTGCAAAAGCGTATTGATTTTGAAAATAGAACAGAACAGAAAAACAATCCTTGATCTGCTGCTGAACAAAGCAGCATTAAAACAGAATATTGCTGAAGATACAGAAAAGGTCTTTCTTGAATTCAAGAATACGATCAAAACCGAGCTTGACGCTTTACGAAAGGTGATGAAGGATGAAAGAGTTAGGTTGAGTTGTAAAGATATCGGTAAATATGAGAACCATGCATACATCGGAAGTGATGTGCTGGTATTTCATTTACACAATAATGTTTTTCGTCTTCCGGATGATAATCCGCTTTGGGGAACCGAGTACTTTAAACAAAATGAATCAAACGGATATTTTGGGATCATTTACATCTATAACTTTCTTGCCGAATCGTTTGTGCAGAGTCGTGTTCATGACCAGGGATATTTGATAGGAAGAATCTTTATGAATCACGAAGGACATTTCTTTGTTGAGGGTAAAGGACAGCTGGGAATTCTTTTCAGAGATATAGAGAATATGAAGCTTACTAAAGATGCTATTAAGCTAATTATTCAAATGTCTTTCGTGTTTGCAATTGAATTTGATCTGCTTATTCCACCTTATGAATTTGTTTCTGAACTAACTGTTGCTGAGATGCAAGCGATTAGTAATAACCTTCATTTAAAGACTGGTAAACGACTAGGTTTCAAAATGAGCCAAGAGGATTAGTATTTTTTAAAAAAATAGCCTACCCGTTTGCTATTAATGAATTTCAGATTATATTTGCACTCCCAATTTTAGGGGATTTTGAAATTCGGCCCATTCGTCTAGTGGTTAGGACGCCAGGTTTTCATCCTGGAAACAGGAGTTCGATTCTCCTATGGGCTGCCAAGTTTTTTGGCCCATTCGTCTAGTGGTTAGGACGCCAGGTTTTCATCCTGGAAACAGGAGTTCGATTCTCCTATGGGCTGCGATATACATATTAAACAACTTAATACAGTTAAATAAAATGGCGAATCATAAGTCAGCACAGAAGAGAATCAGATCGAACGACTCGAAGAGACTTCGTAATAAGTATCAGCACAAAACGACGCGTAATGCAGTTCGTAGATTGCGTGAAATGTCAAAGAAGAAAGAAGCTGAAGCTTTATTGCCATCAGTTGTTTCTATGTTGGATAAACTTGCAAAGAGAAACATTATCCACAAGAATAAGGCGGCAAACCTAAAGTCAAGTCTTCAATTGAAGGTAAATAGTCTTTAATATTTGATTGAGAGATATTGAAAGGGGCGGAAGCCCCTTTTTTTATACTTTTACGTTGCATGAGGTCTCGCATTCTATTGATATTCCTGGTTTGCACTTTAGCTGGTGCTCGAGCTCAGTTTACACCTTCTGTAATCCATATTGATTCTTTAAACATCGACTATAGGAATAGTGGTTCAATTGATTCAGTCGATCTGTTAGGACGAAGATCTGTGCTAAATACACCTGCAATGTTGTTTGGCCTAAACAATGGAGTTCCTGATCTCTCCATTTATCAAAATCATTTTACCGAATCATTCAAATCCGCGTTTGTACAAAATGTTAGATATTCCGGATTACCGCACATTGGTTTTGGTTATTCTTTCGGAGCACAGGGGAGTCAGATCGTTGATTTCGGATACGAACAAGTATTTAGGAAAAAGGTAATAGTAAATCTTGACACCAAAACTTTTCGATCAAACGGATATTTAAGAAATTCTGCAGTTGATGACAGGTACGGGAAATTACTTGTTCTAGTGCCTGGAAGGCTTTGGTCATCTGAATTAAGCAGTAGTATAAATTCTTCTAAAGTTGGTCTTTCGGCCGGTATACGAACCGGGAGTGATCCGGCAACATTCCCTTTGATCTTCCTTCCCGTCAATAAATCAGATGCTAGTTCAAACATCAGAAGATCTGAAGTACAAATGAGTAACTATTTTGACTTGATGGCTTTGGATTCAATTAGGGCGTTTGGTTTGATGATCGAAAATCGGTTGACGGTAAAAGATCGAATGTTTCTAGAGAATGACACTTTATACGGTATCTATAATTTCATCAACATTGACAGCACATCGACTAAAGATAAATATCAATTATCCAGGATCGACAATGGAGCAGGATTATTTACTCGAAATAAAAATCTGTATGCGGCAGGATTGATTCAATACAATTATTGGAAATATTATAATTTGAGTTTTGATCATGATACAGTTGAAATAGCAGTGGTAGGGCGCGTAAAATATTTTAAGAAATCATTTTATGGTGAAGGTGAATTGAATTATACTTTGAGGGGTGCTGGTAATAGCTTTTCAGGAAGAGTGCATTTGGGGGTAAAGAAAGATCTATGGGAGGCTCAATCGCAACTTAATTTTCAAAACGGTTGGCCGGGTCCATTCGTCAGATCATACTATGCGAATAACATAGAGCAAGAGTGGAACTATGGATCGGGAACTTCAACTTTCAATTTGAAAAACAGAGTTTTACTCAATATTAAGCTTCCAGTTGTTCTTCAACATGAATTGTTATCGTTCAAAGATGGATATTGGTTAATGAACAATCAGTTGGTCAATGATCAAATGACGAACATTTTTGTGAACAGGTTCTCATTATCGACCAATTTCAAGTATAAAGGTTTAAGTGTTCAACCATTGTACACCTACACAAGAAGTCAACATTCAATTCGTCCGATTCCTGCACACACAATAAAAGGAAGAGTAATGCTGAAGGGAAAAGTATTAAAAGCTAAAAAGATGCTTGCTTTTTTAGGTGCTGATTTATTTTATTCCTCTTCTTTCGATCTTCTATCCTTTTCACCCGTTTGGAGTAGTTTCAATTGGGATTCTTCTACAGGTATTAACAACGGTTTTGCTGATCTTAGTGCATTTGGTGGATTTGAGATAGAGAAATTCAGGTTTTTTATTCGTTTTGAGCATCTCGGGGCAATCTGGAATAATCCTTTTATGGAATTGCAAGCGGGGTATACTTTTCCTGAAACGAGTTTTCGAATAGGAATTACATGGGATTTCTTTAATTGATTTTATCCACAATGTGACCTTGAATGTTTTTATTCTATGAATTTCCTAGGTTCAACAAGCATTAATATCTTTACATCAAAATTGAAATATGGGTTTATTACAAGATAAAGTAGTTCTAATCACTGGAGCCTCGAGAGGAATTGGAAAAGCAATCGCAGTTGAATGTGTTCATCAAGGTGCGATAGTGGCATTTACATATCTTTCTTCTGAAGAAAAAGCGAAGGCACTTGAGGCTGAGCTTTCTGCAAATAATGGAGTAGCGAAAGGATTTCGTTCCGATGCGGCCAAATTTGATGATGCTCAAAAGTTGGTAGATGATGTTGTAAATGAATTTGGAACGATCGATGTATTGGTAAATAATGCAGGGATTACGAGAGATACCTTGTTGATGAGGATGACAGAAGAGCAATGGGATGAAGTAATCAATACAAACTTGAAATCAGCATTCAATTTAACAAAGGCGGTTCAGCGTCCGATGCTAAAAGCGCGCAAAGGATCGATCATCAATATGTCGTCTGTTGTAGGTGTGAGCGGTAACGCTGGTCAAGCGAATTATGCAGCTTCAAAGGCTGGATTGATCGGTTTCACGAAATCTGTTGCTCAGGAATTAGGTTCCAGAAACATTCGTTGTAATGCGATTGCTCCTGGTTTTATTGAAACTGAAATGACAGAAGTTTTGGATCAAAAGGTGGTTGAAGAATGGAGAAATTCAATTCCATTGAAAAGAGGTGGTTCACCGAAAGACGTTGCAGATCTTACTGTTTTTCTCGCAAGCGATATGTCTGCCTATATTACTGGTCAGACGATCAACGTTTGCGGCGGAATGCTCATGTAAAAAGATGAAATCGATATTTGAAAGGAGCTGAAAAGCTCCTTTTTAGTTCTTGAATCTTTTGTCTTTCCAGACGGAATAAGAATTTAAGAATCGTTCAAAAATATTGTAGTAAAGGGCGATGTACGAAATTCCTACAAAGAACCAGAGTACTATTATATTCGCCCAAAAAGTATTCATCTTATATCCAAATGAATATTTGTAAGGTGTATAAAAATGAGCATCCAGAAAGCGAGAGTCTTTATTTTCATAATACACTGGTGCAACTTTTCGGAAAATTGCATCATTTTCTATAACCAGCTTTTCCTTTTCCAAACGATTCGTTGTCTGATCGATCAGTGCTTCATTCGTTTTGTTGTTTCTAAGCTCATTGTATTTGTCAATGCCAATTTCTGATTTTAGCTTTTCAGACTTTTCAACCTGAAGATTAAAGTTCTTATTGTATTGTTGGCGCAAGACTTCTAGGAACTGCTCTATGGGTGAATGCTCTGTAAAATTGTTTGATCTTCTTTGCTCAATTTCAATTGCACAATCTAAACATTTGAAATTATTAAAACGATCCTCCTCCTTTTTGATCTCATTTAATAGAATGGTCTTTGATCGATCCCGGATTTCATTGTCTAGTTTGACATTTGAGACGATAGACAACTGGTGTTTCATTTCATTTAACCAATAGTCTTTTTTCCATGCGGCGTTTGATTTATCTCTATTAATCAGATAAAAATCTTTCCCTAATGGGTTATCATTCACTTGTGTTACAGCCAATGCTTCATATGCCCATCTTGACGGCATCAGGTTTCCGATCCAAGGAACTTCAACTCTACTTGAAAACGAGGGGTGTAATCGATCAAATTTCACGATAACACCACTGAAAAGTAATTGGGGGATAATGAGAATAGGTACAATTATGTATATAACTTTTGCTGAATTGAAGGCACTTGAAATATTAAGCCCCATGACATTGGCGACACAACTAGTAGTGAATAAGATCATCCAATATTCGAACCAAAGTCCATCTATTTCCAGCACCATATTGCTCACGAGAACATAACTAAAGCTTTGAACAGCTGAAATCAGGAAAAGAATAAGAATCTTCGAAATGAGGTATGAACCTCTTGATAAATTCAAAAAGCTTTCCCGTTTTAAAATGCGCTTGTCTTTGAAAATTTCTTCAGCAGAAACAGTCAATCCAAGAAAAAGCGAAACTACAACAGAAATGAACATGAATTGCGGAATGTTTTCATTAGTATAAAACGAATATTCAGCATTCCCGAATTCATCAAATTGGTTAAAAAATTTAACTACAAAGGACAAAAGAAAGGCGAGGAGGGGGGCCTCAATGAGAGTGATCAGCACATATTGCATGTTCCCTATTTTAGCTAATAAATCCCTAAAGAAAAAGACCTTCAATTGGGCAGATTTTGAAGCAATTACAGATTGCCCCTTCAGTTGAATGTCTTCCAGTTCTGTTTCCTTGTGCTTTTTATTCTTTTGATATCTTTTATACCATTCTTCAGGACTTATCTTCCTTTCGGAAGTTATGTTTCCATATTCGTCAATCAATTTTGAATCAATAATATTAAAGATCAATTCAGGGTTCACATTGCCGCATACGGAGCATTCTCTTTCTTCCGCATTACCGTGATGAATATGTGTTTTGAAATAAACGACTGCATCGATCGGGTTGCCATCAAAAACAGGGTATCCGCCTCGATCCATGATTAGTAACCTGTCAAACATTTTGAAAATATCTGAGCTCGGTTGATGGATGACAACAAAGACGAGTTTCCCTTTAAAAGTCAATTCTTTTAAGAGATCCATGATCAACTCCGAATCTCTTGAAGAAAGACCTGAAGTAGGTTCGTCTACGAAGAGTACTTCTGGTTCTCTGATCAATTCTAACGCAATATTGAGTCTTTTTCTTTGCCCTCCTGAAATGGTTTTTTTCAAGGGGCTTCCAACCACCAGATCTTTGACCTCATAAAGACCAATTGCATATAAAACGTCAATTACTTTCCGCTTTATTTCGCGCTCGACAAGATTTCCAAAACAAAGTTTTGCATTAAAGTAAAGATTCTGGAATACAGTTAGCTCCTCGATCAAAAGATCATCCTGACTGACATAACCAATGATCCCTTCAAGGGCCATTTTGTTTTTATGCAAATCGATTCCATTTATGGCGACTTTCCCTGCCGTTGGTTCTTGAGTTCCATTAAGAACAGAAAGTAAGGTAGATTTTCCCGTTCCCGATCCCCCCATTATCCCAATCAGGTTGCCCGATGTTTCAGTAAAATCGAACTTACGAATTCCTACTTCACCTGTTTTGAACTTGTATTCCAAACCTTCACACGAAAAATGTATTTCGTTTTCTCTTCTTGATTTTAGGAAATGGCTGAGTATGTCACTTTGGTATAGCGGTTTGCTTTTATTAGTTCTTATTGTGGAGCCCTGAGTGAAAATATGTGTACGATCGTTGTATACAAACTGACCGTTCAAATTCAATTCATCGTTGCCAAAGTATTTGAAGAAAAGAAGATTTACACTGCGGACATAAAGGATTTTAATTTCTTTATCGAGTCCTTCCAGATTGACACATTTACCATCTTTTAACTCGGGAGTAGGACTTACGTACATCACATCTTTGTTTTTAATGTAATGCAATGACTTACTCAAGACGAAATCTGTTATAAGGTCGTATTCATAATTTTCGATATTGAATGATTCTGCAACTGTATTGACAAACTCGATCTCTTGTTCGGAAATATCTTCGTTCGATTGAATAAATTCGATGATTCGTATGAGAACAATTATCTTCTGCTTCTGTGTTAATTCTTGATTGATTTGAGCACATATCCGTAAAATCTTTACAGAATTTAGCGAAGTCTTCTTTTTTTCGCTGTCTTTTCTGGATTGTTTGCTATGCAGCGCATTCAAGTATTTATTGAATAACTCAATGTACTTGGTTATTGATGTATCCCTAATCTCAGATTTTAGGAAAGATTCAATAATACGAATCGACTTTGATGAGCTAACGACATTTACCTCGTCAGAAGAATCGGAATTTGTATCATCAACTTGAGCGATGATCGCAAACAATTGCATTAATGCACGCAGGATCCTTTCGCTCATTTTAAGTTAATTATTGTTTAAATCCGATGAGCATAACAGCGCAACCTGTAACCTTTTTATCCAGATCCAATTCAGTTTCGATAGAAACCGGAATTGTTTTGGGGACTTTGAAGTCCCAATAAGGCGCATTTTTGTAATTTTTATTTGTAAAAAGAACATTTCCGCCAGGGTCCTTTACGGTAAATATTACATATTCGTCTTCAATCCCAGCGGATGCGGCAATTCGGTATGTCGATCCACCATAAAAAGTTGTTTTGAATTCTGCCTTTTCTCGATCAAGGAACGCAGTATATACTTGTCCATCAGAAACGAATTTAGATTTTCCCTTTGAACCGTTCAGGTAAGATTCACAAACCTTTACAATTTTTTCACAATCCTGAGCATTCGAACGGAAAGCAACCAGCACTATAGCGAAGAATAATATGCTTATCTCTTTCATGGGCATCAATTAATTATGTTATCGCGTAATTTCTCGATATTCAATGTAATCTGATTAAGAATATCGGTATCCATCTTTATCTTGATATTGTGCTTGAACGTTGTAGTTTTATTTTTCGCATCAGTTTTTGGTTCAACAAATTGATAATCGATGCTTACTTTATCGAAGTAGAAACGAAGATCATTCAGATCGGAAATTAATTCGTCATTGATTCCTCCTTTATTGTATTCCTCAAGAATTTCGATGATTGTATAAAGGGTTTGTTTTTGTTCTCCGATGCGGTTTTTAATCTGTGCATTTGGCTTCATTTTGTTCAATTCACATGCGTAGTGAAGAGACTCAATCCATCCACCTGTAAGAATCAATGCAGATGTGGATTTACGATTAGAAATTTTCAAATAATTGTCTGCTTTTCGGAATGCGTCAGAGACAATAATCATAACAGAATCCTCATTGTCATTGTTTTTCTCAAATCGAGACATGAAGCTTTTGTCAAAGGCACCATCAAGACCCAATTGACTTGTCAATTTTTCAATTACACTCAAATAGTTCAAGGAAATCGCTTTTTGTTCATAAAGTGCCGAATATCCCAAGTCGGTACCGTAAATCCCTAAATTCAAAGCTTGCTTAAATTCAGTTGTGTAATCTGATGCATTTTGAACTGGATTCAAAAGATCATTGTTAAAGGGAATGTTTGTTGATTTAATCAATAAAGCGGTTTGAACCGGTGAAGGAATACTAAAGATCTTTCCGTCAAAGTTAGTGTTCAATGAGTTGTTCGGATCAATGAACTCTTTGTCAATGCTTTCTTTTCCTTCATCACTTTCGTTTCCAGTACATGCCGCTAGGAGCATGAAAATAGGAATTGTGCAGTAAACCAGATTCTTTCTCATAGACAGTGCTTTAACGAGTTAAATTTAAAAAAAAAATGCAACAAAATTCGGCAAATGAAAGAAGTACATAATGAATTTCATTTTCTTTGAATGCTTAACTTTGAGGAAATTAATGTCAAATGAATATTAGGCCAAGAAGAAATAGAAAATCCTCAGCGATCAGAGCAATGTTGGAAGAAACAAAAATTGGGACTGAACATCTGATCTACCCAATCTTTCTGAAAGATGGTAAAGGAATTAAGGATGAAGTTTCTTCATTACCCAATAATTACAGATGGTCAATTGACAAATTGATCCCAGAAATCGAAGAGTGTTTAAAATTGGGTATTTATACATATGATATTTTTCCTGCTGTCGACGAAGCTTTAAAAGACAAGATCGCCAGCTATAGTTACGCTGAGGATAATTTTTATTTAAATGCTATTCGAACGCTCAAAGATAAATTTCCGGAAATCGTTTTAATGAGTGATGTTGCGATGGATCCATATTCATCTGATGGTCATGATGGATTAGTAGAAGACGGGAAGATTTTGAATGATGAAACGCTGCCTATTTTAAATAAAATGGCATTAGCTCAGGCACAAGCAGGGATCGATATTATTGGCCCATCGGACATGATGGATGGACGAGTGGAGAGCATTCGAGAAACACTCGATATCAATGGATATACTTATGTTTCGATCATGTCATATACGGCGAAATATGCGAGTGCATTTTACGGCCCTTTCAGAGACGCTCTCAACTCGGCACCTAAATCAGGGGATAAGAAAACCTATCAAATGAACCCTGCGAATAAGAGAGAAGCACTACTTGAAGCCGAACTTGATTTTTTAGAAGGTGCAGACATGCTAATGGTTAAACCAGCACTTTGTTATCTGGATATTATTCATGTGTTAAAGGAAAATTTCAATATTCCTATCACGGCATATAATGTTAGTGGTGAGTGTGCAATGGTTTATGCTGCTGCTGAGAAAGGTTGGTTGAATTATGACATAGCCGTTGCAGAAATCTTATTGAGTATCAGAAGGGCAGGAGCGGATGGTATTCTTACCTATTTTGCTAAAGATTTTGCGAAATTCAAAAAGAAATAATTGGTACCTTAACTGAACATTAATTTCGAATGGAAGAATACAATTATTATCCGGATAAGCCTGAACTTGCAGAACCAAAAGCGAAAGGGAGTTTGGCATTGACAGTATTCTCTATTGTTTTATTTGTTTTGACGTTTCTCTTCATTTTCACTGAAGAGGTGGATTTTATTTTTAATCTGGTTGTAGTTTTATTGGTTCATGAATTTGGACATTTTGGAATGATGAAGCTTTTTGGATACACGAATGTGCGAATGCTTTTCATACCATTGATGGGCGCGTTTGTTCAAGGAAGTAAAGAGGAATATTCTCAAAAACAAAGTCTGATTGTTGCCAGTGCAGGGCCATTTCCAGGTATTCTGATTGGTCTTCTGCTTATTTATTTTGCATCTTTTGATCACATCACTTGGATGGTCGACATGGGAATTCTTTTTCTGCTGTTGAATATCATTAATGTGATTCCACTTGATCCTCTGGATGGTGGTCAATTGTTCAAGTTGATGATCCGTGAACATCATGAGAAATTTATTTTAGCCTTTACGTTTTTATCTTCTTTGGTGCTTATTGGATTCGGTTGGTATATTGATTCCTGGGTGATGATCATATTCGGATTCTTTATGGGGTTCCGAGTCCGAAAGATTCAAACTCAATATCAATTAAGAAAAGAGCTTTCAGATGAGGAAGTGAACTATAGAACTACATATAAATTACTCACGAACAGGGATTATCAAAAGATTAAACAAGTTATTTTGGATCATACTCCTGGATTAAGGTCTTTTGTTGATCAGGTGGAAAAGGAAGAATCAGATCCTGTAATCGCCAGTCAGGTAAATAGCGTACTTGTCAGTCCGATCAAGAATGATGCTTCTATTACTTTCAAGTCAATATTGATTGCGCTGTGGATAGGCATTCTGTCGATTCCTTTTTTGTTTTTCATTTACAAGGGACAATTGATTTCTGAATATGAGTGGTGGCTTGAGTACCTTTCAACCAGGTGAAAAGGTTTCCTTCCTTCATGAAAAGGGAGATGGAATCGTGTCTTCATATAAGAATGGCAGGTATACGGTGGTCGATGAGTTTGGCTTTGAGCGAACTTTTCTACCTAATGAACTAGTCAAGATCTATGGTACCAATTATGGGCTATCTGATAATTATTTTGTCGCTAATGAGGATGAGACCCTTTCAAGGTCAAGACATCTAGAATTTAAAGAATCTAGAACCGGATCAAAGCGACCATTGGATGTTTGGGAAATTGATCTTCATATTGAGTCTCTGCTCGACTCTCATTCCGGAATGTCAAATGGAGAAATTCTTTCGGTTCAATTAAAAGAAATGAAGAATGTATTCAATCGGGCCAAATCAAAGTTCATTCGAAGATTGGTGATCATTCATGGTGTTGGGGAAGGGGTGCTAAAGAGTGAGGTACTGTCTTTTCTTCAAAAGCAAGAAGGTGTTGAATTCTATGATGCAGATTTCCGCGAATACGGAAAGGGTGCAACAATGGTTGAGATTCGATATAATATCCATAAATAAAAAAGGTAGTCAGCCTTAAGATTTAAATTAACCCTTTGATTTTTAATCTTTCCGAAAAGAATGTATGTCATTGTGATTTTCTTCGATATCGTCTTTGACTTTTTTAATGGTTCTGGTAAGTAAAAAAAGATCTGCCGTAGCATTTTTGCCCAACCATTCCCAGCTTTTTTGTTCTTCTTCTA
>JALRFI010000058.1 GCA_023253775.1 Crocinitomicaceae bacterium | reverse complement strand
CAACGTTACAGTTTTTGTTGTGGGTACGGATGGAAGAACACATGCAGTCTGTTCTTTTCAGGTGGGTAAGCCAAGAAAAGTAGACTGGAAAATGACTGTGTTACCTCGCACAAGAATTTATTTTCTAAATGATCAGAACTCGACCTCACTCGGTGTCATGATGCAAAACAATGGCGAGGAAGATATGGATATGAATGTATCTTGGAAAATTATAGGAAACGGACTTTCTCTGTCAACGGATACTTTACATCCTACGAATTTTATTGATTTTGTTTTAAAATCCTCTATGGATACAGTCCTGAATTTCAATGCAAACATATACAAACCTCAAAGAAATCTCTGCAGACAAGATCTTGAAAATTACAGGCCAAGCACAGATTTTCTTTCCAGAAAGTATACCGTTTATTTTCGAGCCACTGAGCCCAAAATGGTACGCGGGAATCGAAGTACAAGAAGTACTATGGCCGACCTAGTGAAGTTAAGCAGCAGTGTGGATTTTGTAAAATTGAGCAATACCTACACTTTTAATCCCTATGCGTATTCCGTGATTCCATTGACATGGTATTCTAATATATATAATATTCTGGGTGTTCAGCCCTCGATGAGTAATAATATTAATGTTCAAATACCTATCAACCAAACCGGAATAATCACAGGGAATTTGCAGCATTTTTTTACGTATTACACTCCTTCAGCTCAAACTTTTCAGAATATTCAAGGACTTTTATCTTATACAAGCGATCGCCTCAATGTGATTTTAGGATCTCGGCCAATAATAATGTTGCCTTTACTTCAAAGTAATTTATCCTCTAATTTTATCAGCAGAGGATTTTCGGCAAACTATCGAATTGATAATAGATGGAAAGTTGCGCTCTCTGCGGGTCTGGCTCCAGGTGAGTTTCAAAATCCTACAACCGGGAGTAAAATTGCATTAGGTGCAAGCTATATTCTTGATAATAGAAAATTACTGTCTTCTATAGGTTATGCCCATTCTCAGTCTTCTATTAATAATTTGCGTATTGATGATCTAACTTTTGGTGCGAGATGGTCTCCTGTTAGGGATCATTCTTTTCAGGCAAGGTTAATGTTGTCGAATATTCAGGCAAATTCTGCTGGAACAGCTGTTAATGGACAGAATTGGTCTTATTTTGCCACATATCAAGGAAGATATTTACAAGGTAAATTAAGGCAAAACTTCATGGTAAATCAACGTCGTTTAGTCGATATTTTTACACTTAATGAACGGACAAGTTTAAATGTAAGATCAATTTCCACAGTAAAGTTTACGCAGAAATTCACTAGTACGTTATCTGCAGGCTATATGAAGGGAACCATAACAAGTGGTTTTGGTGTTTCAGAATATCAGAATATCCCCATCAGTTTCACGCCAAATTTCAGTTCAAAAAATCGAAATATTATCAATCCAACTTATAATTTTCTGCATAGTCGTATTGGAACCGACAAGTTAATAACGAATGGAGTTCGACTTAATATGTTCTATTCAAATCCGGACAGAAACACATTGCTTTCATTGAATTTAACAGGGGGATATAATAAATTTATTGACTCAATTGATCATGATTTATTGTTTAATGCACTTGCATTTTTTCAGTTAAATTACCGAACATTGACTTACTCGATTTCCTATCAATATGGACCCAATGGAATGAATGCCGTTAAGGCATTTCATTATAACGGAACTCGCTATCCTCAGTATGTATTCAATTCTATCAATTATCAGTATCAGTTCAAAAATGAACACTTCGTTTCTAATTTTGCACTATATCATAATTGGAATAACATTCTTTACTCCAACAATATTTATTTTAGTCCGACACTCTACTATTTCACCAACAATCAATGGCGATTTAATATTCAGCTCAGCTTTAATTTATCTGCTCGAAATAATGAGAGATTTGTTGAATACTATCAGAATCAAGGGTATCAATTTATACCAGAGTTCGATGAAAGAACCACCCTGAATTCCAATTTCAATATAGCTTTAGGTGTTAAAAAACAATTTCAAATCCCGGTACCAAAACGATTCCAAAAAGTAAAATTTGTAGATGCCAACTTTGTTGCCTTCCTCGATTTCAACGGTAACAAGGTCATGGACAACGACGAGGTCCCGCTCGAGAACATTGTGATCAAGGTAAACGGGCACGAGATCCTTACCGACAAAGAGGGGAAGGGGAAATTTGTAAATATACCGGTTGGAACGTACGAGCATAAGATCATTCCACTTGTGGATCTGGACGGATGGTTTACCTACACCATGGACAGTATCGATATTGTTGGCGAGCAGTACTATGTGCCGTTCACACGCGGTGTGAAGGTAGCTGGTAGTGTGGTCCTTGATCGAGAGAAGTTTACAAAAGACGTTTTGGATCGACTAGACCTTTCGGGGATCAAGATCTTTACTACGGATACTTTGGGCAATACCATGGCTACAATGACCGATTTCTACGGGAACTTCAGCTTTTATGTGCCGTATGGAAGCTATATCCTTTCCATGGATGAAGAGATCATTGGTGATCGTTTCTACGTGGCTCAGAATTACATTCCTATGGATCTTTATGACGGAATGGACGGGTTCTACCAGTCGTTCTTTATTATCGAAAAGCGAAGAACGGTGAAGAAGAAGAAATTCAACGAGAAGGGAGAGCTCATCATGGTGGAAGAGGTGGAAGGCGGTTCTGATCGTAACTCGAACAATTCAACCATTAATAATTTTGGAGATACCACGGTAATCCACAACAATAACAACACCATCAATATCTTCAATGAAGATCGTAAAGGCACGAAAGGTACCGGCGTGAATGCAGATGAGCTATACCAGGAGCTGGATGAGCGTATTGATCGTCTGGATGCTATTATACGTGCTTTGTTGAAGGGTGAGATCACGGACGATAACCGCAGGGTATTGGCAGAGGCTCTTCGCCAGCTGAAGAACGAAGAAGAAGCGAAGCGCATCAATGGAACTAATCCACAGCCGGTGGAGGAAACTATTGATCCGGATCGTCATTTCCACTTAGTTGTTGGCGGATTTTTATATCGGGAAAATGCAGAGAAGTTCGTCAAGAAATTGCAGGGACAAGGATTCCAGGATGCCGTGATCATTGGTATTTTCAATGGTTATTTCCTTGTTCGACTAATGGATTACCCGACTTTGGATGAGGCAGTCAAAGGTCAGGAACAATATAAGTTTGTAGTCGACGGCATCTGGGTGCACAAGTGGCCTTGATGGTAAAAACTCATGAACTGAGGCGCAAAAGCATTAGAAGTTGAATGAGAAAGAGGCATAAAAAATGATTCTTTGGTTCATTCAATGTCCCTGAAAAGATGTACGAACGAAGATTCCATTGAATGATCAGGATCAGCTTTTTTAGTCAAGCATTTCTTTTATTGCCCCAATGATTTTGTCTAAAGAAGTGAAATTGTATGATTGACAAGGTAACTCACGAAGTTGCACAAGCGCATTTTACGTATTCCAAAAAGTTGTCTTTTGAGCTCGATCCTTCTAATCAAGTTTTTAGAACTTAATTGTTCTGTCTTCCCTGATTGATCCAGCATTCGATGATGTTGATCAGAGAATCAGGCATCATGTAAGCATCGGGTAGGAGTGGGTCAATACGCGGCATCGGAAGAGGCGATTGATGTTTGATGGCAAAAAGCAGATTTCCGTAGATCACTGCAGAATCCACCTGCTGATGAGTCATGAGCTGAAATGGCGCTTCATTTAAAAATCCGTGGCATCCTGAAACATTACAATTTTGATTGATAATGGGCTGCACTTGTGCACTAAAGGAAACAATTCCCGATGGGCAATCCACTACAATTGGATCTTCGTGACAAGCTGAAGTCAAAAGAAGCGTGCAAAAAATAAATGAAATTCTCATATCAAATTGAATCAAGATCTTTTAATAAGTGACAATACTTCCATACCCACACAAAATATTGACGATTTTCATTGAAAGATAATTAAAAATTATCAAGAAACATTCAAGTGTTGATATACTATTCAAGATTTCATCAAAGCAAAAGTCTTTTCAGATGTAAAACAAAAGACAAAGAATTTTCATTATACAAGTACAAATGTTAATTAAAAATGGAAAGGGTTTAATTAAGAAGCTTTCTTTTCGCGATTTTTACGTAAATTTTAGAGAATTCATAAAATCATGTGTCAAATAATAGGTAATCATTTTAAAAACCATGTTTTGTTTTGGTTTCTTAGCCGACTTTGTTTGATATACTTTGGCATTTTGGCGAGTTTTTCCTTAAATGCACAGGTGGTTTTGTTTGAGACGGATCCTTCGCCGAACAATGATACAATTACCATCTGCGAGGGACAAACGATAACGTATACCAACACTTCGATTGGATTTCCTTTGAATGCCAATACAAACTGGACCTTTCAAGGGGGGTCTCCTAATAACTCAAATCAATTTGGGCCGCATGAAGTGGATTACAACAATGATGGGACATATACTGCATCGTTGTCCATTCAAGGAGACCAGTATGAGGTAACAGTAGTAGTACTTCCTTCATTCACTCCGACACTAAATGCAGCTGCGACAGGAGGTGTTACGACCTCGACGTATAATGGTTCTATCATTTTCAGGCGTTGTAACAACAATATCCAAAATTTCAATTTCAATTTCACTGATCCCAATCTCTCTTCTTATCCACCTGGTACCACATACACATTGGAGTGGGGAGATGGAACAGCGAATGGCACTACTGCTCCATCAGGTTTACTTCACCTTTATGCACCGGGTGAATATAATCTCATCTATACAGTCACTTTTCCGAACGGATGTTCTCAGGTTCAAGAATACATTGTCTACAACGGATCATCTCCACCAGCATTATCCATCTCAGGCTCTGGTTTATCCTTTTGTAAACCCAATGATTATGAAATAATTATTTCGGCGCCTTATGAACCGCCAAATACCACTTATACAATTCAAGTAAATGATGGTTCTGCGCCAATTGTCCTTGAAGGGCTTGGCTCATTGCCGTACTCGTATTTTCATAATTTTAATGTAAATTCTTGTGGAACTACGACAATCATTAATAGTAATCCATACGAAGATTCCTATTCAATACAGATCACCGCTTCAAATGGATGTAATCCGGCAGGAACATTTGCCGCAATTGGTCCAATTCAGGTTTCAGAAAGCCTTGAGGTCGATTTTTCAATCGATAAGGAAACGGTCTGCATAGGAGATAATGTCTTAATTACGGATGAAACATTTCCGGGAGCAAACGTTTCGCAAGGATATTGCGACACAATCTATGGTTTATTCTGGGAGATAGAACCTTCGAATTTCACTTATACGGGTGCTCTTGGAGATGGAGGTAATTATGTTTTGGATGCAACTGATCCAAACTACAATTGGTATGGTTGGACTCCAGGAACGAGCGAATTAAACGTTCAATTCACAGTGCCAGGCACATATGAGGTTACACTTTATGCTGGAAATGATTGTGGTGTTGATTCACTCACAAAAACCATTTGTGTTGTGGGTCCTGTGATCGCAGATTTTGATCTTCCTCTGGCTTCAGCATGTGCCCCAATAGATATTAGTCCGCAAAACAACACCAATCAACCGTTGTGTGATATTGATGAGATTTTTGACTGGGAGGTTACACTTGTTCAACCCGTGGCATGTGGAAATGGATCTGGAGTTTCACCTTCAACTTCTAATGCTTTTGCGCCTCAGTTTTCCTTTACCGAACCGGGCGTTTACCAGATTGAGCTAACCACTTCTTTAGATCCATTGGTTCCGGGAACTCAATGTCTACCCACTACTCACATTGAATTAATTACGATCAAAGATGATCCTGTTGTTGATTTAGAGGATCCGCTTGATATTTGTGAAGGTGGTTCTTTCATCCCTGTAGTATTGGTGGATTCATGTTTAAGCGAAACCCCTCTTATCTTTAATTGGAATTTTAACACAGAAAATATCACTCCGTCGGCTGATGCACCTTCTCCTGAATCAAGTGTGCTACTTAACCCGGGTGCAGTTACAATTCCTTTGCCGGGAACCTATGATTTTTATTTTACTGCAACCAATGAATGCGGCACGGACACTTCGCTTCAAACCATCGTTGTTTATCCGCTTGCCGAGCTAACTGCATCAAGCGTATCCGGGAGCTGTGTTAATGAACCCATTCAATTGACTGGAACAAGTACAGGTATTCCGGGTCTAGCAACTTGGTCGTCCTCTGTTTCGGGTGGTAACTTTAACCCATCAAACACGAGCTTAAATGCAGTTTATACACCACCATTCGATTATGCAGGGCCAATTGTTTTTTCATTGACCTATGTTGATCCGTTGAGTCCTTGCCCAACGGTGGTGGCCACAACGACTACCGTTGTTAATTTAAATGCAACCGCAGAAGCGGGAAGCTACGCACCGATTTGTATAGATCAATCTCTTGAATTGAACGGAATTATTGGCGGTGCAGCATCACAAGGTCAATGGTCTACTTCTGCCGGTGGGATATTTTCCGATCCTTCGTCCTTGACAAGCACTTACACTCCGCCTTTGGGTTTTATCGGAACGATAACTTTGACATTAAGCACCGATGATCCAGTTGGCCCTTGTCTGCCCGCAACTGATTCTGTATTGATCCAAATTTTACCTCCGCCAGTGGTTGATGCCGGGCAGGATATTATTATTTGTCAGTCAGGTACAACACCGCCTTTAAATGCTACTTTTTCAGGAACAGCCACAGGCGTTGTTTGGTCATCGATTACAGGCGGAACATTTTCTCCTTCACCAAATATTGTAGCTCCGACATGGACTCCTCCTATTACGTTTAATGGCCAGGCAACCCTCACCGTTACAACTACAGGAACAGGCCCATGTCCTGCTGTAACCGATGAATTACTGGTTACGGCAAATGCAATTCCGTTTATTGCAGATACTGCGCTTACTATTTGTTCTGGAGTCACAATCAATTTTGTCCCTTCTGATCAATTGCCTAATGTTATTCCTTCGGGAAGTCAATATACATGGTCGGTTACAGATAATTCGCTGGTGAATGGCGAAAGCTCTTCTGTTTCGGCATCCGTATCTGTAGATCAAACATTGATCAATCCATCCTCATCTGAACAAACACTGACCTATCAGATTACACCGGTTGCATCTGCAAGTGGGGGATGTGCCGGGCCTCCTTTTGTTTTGGATGTTACGGTGCTCCCAGAGCTTGCAGTTAATCCGTTGAACGATATTACAGCTTGTAATGGTGAATCCATCGCAATAACACCGGCTAATTCAGTTCCTGGTACCATATTTACATGGACAAGCAGTAATGGTGGCATAGGTTCTGGCTCAACGGGTACTGGTTCATTGAGCTTTACGGCAACGAATGCATCAAATGTTCCGGTGAGCTCTGATTTTTCAGTGCTTCCTTCATACAGTGTTGGTGCTGTCACTTGCAGTGGGTCGCCTGAGCTCTTCACTGTTACGGTTAACCCAACACCGAC
>JALRFI010000192.1 GCA_023253775.1 Crocinitomicaceae bacterium | reverse complement strand
CAACACATCCATCGATATATCCTTTACAGACTTAACAACTGACCCTTTCATATCAACAATTTCGTAAGATTCAATTTTTGTTCCGTTCACCTGCACATAGATCTTATCATTTGAAGGCACGGGGAATACAACCATATTCTCATCAAGAAGCTCTTGAATTGAATTTGAAGCACAACCATCCGCATTGTATGAGTTGTCATCAACATTAATGTAACAAGCAAAATCGACTGAATCAATGAATGGGTTTCGATTCCCTTGCAGATCATAGATGTATTCATGTCGTGCAATCTCATAATTATCAGGCAAATCCTGGAAATGCCAGTCTATCAATGTTTGGACAACCTGCTTATCAGAATTAACATTTCCAGTTAGTGGGAAGTCATAGGCAACTGCAGTATACATTATTGATCTAGCTGCATTACCCTTTTGAGAATTAGTTGGTTCAAAAACCAATTGAGAGCCATTATAACCAACAGCACAGTCTAGAAACGTATACAGAGTCGAACCAGTAATGTTATCTAAAGGTAGATTACTTCTTGGCGTATTAGCCCCTTGCAAATTGGTTGGATAGAGATGGTGCTGGTCCGTGTATTCAGGTTGCTCAGGACTGTCCGCAGGAAAGCTAGGCATCCAAGAATGCGAAAAGGTATGCTCTCTGGAATATCCGGTTTGAGTCCAATCGAAAGGATCATCAAATACTTTTCTTTCACCTGAATATACACATGTAACATAAGACTGACCATTTGTTGTGTCTTTGATCTCAAACTCGTTCATCATTGTTTGCTTATACATAAAGTAGGTGATCTGAGTATGTGGGTTGATTAATGCTTCGAGATCAGTTACCAAAGTAGGAGACGAAGAAGAAATTCCATTGTAATAAGCTCCAATATTCGAACCTGTGCTCGACACATTCCCGGTCGCAGGGGTGGTGGTAAGGTAATTTTCGTATCCACCTTGTCCATTGAATGCATAAACTACAAAATAATAGTTTTGATTTGCAATAATACCTCGAGGTGTAAACCCTAAACCAGAACCAACATAAGCTACTCTTGCATCTCCAACGACATCTCCTCTCATATAAGTTGTTCCGTCTGCAGGAACTCCGGTAATAGGGCTACCATTTTTCCATAAAACGATGTACTTTGATGCACCAGTTCCTGCATTGTATGTCCCAGAAAGAGTATATGCCTTTACATTTGAAAAACTCAATCCAGTTGGATTCGTTGTAGGTTCAGTTGCAAGGTTGTTGGTTCCTACCCCTTCGAAGTTGATAACGTAAGGATTTTCATCAGCATCGTCATTTCCAATTGAAATTGTTGCAAATCTGGAACCCGTGCTTGCAGGTGAAAATGCAATTGTGTAGGAATTACTGGCACCACCAGCAACTGTTCCAGCAGTGATATTAGAGGAAAAATCAGCAGAATTAATACCTGAAAAACTATGCCCTGAAATTGTTAAATTATTTACACCTAAGTTTTCAATAGAAACATTCAGAGTTGCAGCCGGACCGACAAAGTAATTCGAACCTGTCAATACATCCACACCATTTATTAAAACATTAATCTCTTTATCCGGAGCAACATAGGGAACAATGTCATTAAGATCCCTTGGTACAACCTGATAGTTGGTGTTAAATTGCCCCATTTCTCCTGTAATCGTAATAGGACCTGTAGGAATTGCTGTTCCATCAATATTAGTTGACCCGTTGATTCGAACGTCTAATGTATTTGTTCCGTCGGTTATTTGAACTGTACTATTGCCGGTTGCAAAGTTCCCTGTTTGAACAAATAAAACATTCTGGAATTGAACAAGTTTTGACTCATGAGTTTCGCCAGCGGATGTAATTCCAAGTTGCAAAGGAGTTGGAGTGATTACTGCAGGACCATGATTTGTGTATGAATTAATCGGAGAAATTTCAAGTAACCCACCAAAGTCTGATAATACTCCGGTAACAGTTACTGAGTCATAACGTTGAACTGAATTAATTGTAGTACCGTATGCCGCAATACCGGCCGTTCCATCTTGCATGTATCGAATAGGTCCGAGTTCTGAGCCATTCGTAACTACACCGCTAACCGTTACGGTTTGACCAATGCCTAAAGCACGGGCATCTGCAATCGTTTGAGCCGATGCAATTCCTGCAATACAGATCGAAATAAACAATAAAACTTTTTTCATTTTTCTATAAAATTAAAATTCAAAACCTAACGATAAATTAAAGGTCAGACCCTGACCTACAAATACTCCAGCCGATTGAGCATCGAAACCAGATCCATTCTGATTATTTCTTGCATCTGAAATGTACCAAGAGTTCAGCGCATTAAATACATTCGCTTTAAAATGTAGAGAGCTATTCTCAAGTCTCACACGGTATCCTGCATGCACACTCATCAGCCCATACGACGGAATCTTCCAGGATTCTCTTCCTCCATTTCCAGAAGAAGGAGTTAATGAGAATGGATCGAAATTGCTGAAATAACGATCAAAATAGGTGTACTTAATTTTTACATAACCTGTCTTTAGGAAGGAATATCTGACACTCGCCGCATAAGTCGACTGAGCAGCATCACCGACATGAACTCCTTTCGCATCAAATTCGAAAACTGTGCCTAAAACATCGATCTGCTCCGATGATTGCCAAGTCCAGTCTCCAATGGAAATCATTCCTTCAAAAGTTAGTTTCTTTGATAAATTGTAAGCTGCATCGAATTCAATCCCCATGTGCAATGCATCCATTCCGTTAACATTTGCCCTAACAAATTCTAATGGATCCAATGGATTCGGGATACTCACGCCAAAAGGAAATGGTTTATTTTGCCAATACGTAAAATAACCGTTTCCATTCAAGCTAAATTTTTTAGAGCGATATCCGTAACCCACTTCGAAAGCATAAATTTTCTCATTCAATATTTCTTCGAAAACAGTATTCGTATTATTATCTATTACATTCGAGAATTGCGGCGTTCTTGACAGATAACCTATGTTCATGAACACATTTGAACGCTCACTAACATTGAGATTTGCACCAGCTTTAATCGTGTAACCAACCTTCCAAACAGTTTCCGTCTGACTATAGATCAGCTCAGGAGAATCAGTTGTATATGTTTTACCATTGTATTCAACTGTATCTGAATACCCTACATAAATCACCGTATCACCATCGTGCAGCTCTTTCTTTTTAAAGTAGTCAATTCCCAAATAATTATTGACTACACTTGAAGCATTAACGAAAGCTGTCCAACGACCATATGAATATTCAGCCTGTCCAAATCCTCCCATCCATTGCATTATGGCATCTCTGTAATTTTGATATGGCAGATCCTCACGAGCAATTTTATCACCAACCTTCATCATTGTGGTCGGTGCATTCTGATTTGCTTCATTCACAAAATAATCACCACCAAGCAAATCAGTTAACTCTGTATAATGAGCCCCTTTATAGTATCTGTAATCCAAACCTCCGGATAAATTCCATTTGCTATTTACCTTTAGGTCGAATTGTGAGATACCTCCAACCCAAAAATGATTATTCATTGATGCAGATGCTACTACCGAAGATTTCAACAAGGTAGAATCATAGGCAAAATCAATTGTTGGATAGGTGTTCCCAAATAGGACTTTCCATTTGTTGTTGTAGACCATCTGATCCCAATCTACTTGTCCGGTAGAATCAAATAAAATGGCACTGGAGGAATTGAAAATCCGCTCTCCACCACCTCTGCCTATTGAGACATATGCCATGTTCGACCACGAAAGTTTATCATTTACTTTCCAAAAATCCTTTAATGTGATTTGAGGTTTATGATAAAAGTTTCTTCTTTCATTTTTTAAGGTTGTGGAGCCATCTGGATTCGATATATAACCCCAGTGCTGATTGAAACGAGTGCCATGATCAATATTGCTTGAATCAACCGAAGTAACTCCCAATTCGTATGCCCTATCAGCATTCCAATAGGCAATCGGTTGATTGAATGATCGCTGACCATGTTGTTGAGGGGCGCCAAATCCACTTAAACTCGTTACGTGGCTTTTCCATTTCTTTTGAACCTTTAAATAATAAAATGCTCCTTGCGTATTAAGTCCATCGACCCAGCCATTACCTTGTTTATAAGAACCTGAAAATAATACTCCCCATCCATTCTTTAGGGTTCCAGATTTGTAGGATAATGAAGTGCGTAAAAAGTTTCCACTGCCGTATTCCTGATCTGCTTTTATTTCTCTTTTTCCTGCGGTATTATCAGTGATGATATTCATCGTTCCACCAACGGATGGCATAGCAAGCTTAGTCGCTCCCAATCCTCTTTGTACCTGGATCTGCTGAGTGATATCGTCCAAACCAAACCAATTTGACCAATACACCCACCCGTTTTCCATATCGTTCACCGGAACCCCATCGATCATTACACCAACATTGCGCTGATCAAATCCACGGATTGTAATTCGAGCATCCCCATCGCCCCCACCTTGCTGCGTTGCATGCACACCCGGTTTTGAATTAAGTATCATTGGAAGATCCTGTGAACCCAATTCTTCAGTTAATTCTTTTTTCCCGAGTGTAGAAACTGCTACTGGTGTTTTTCGGTCTTGGGCTAAGTTTCCAATCACTTTAACCTCTTCCAATTCTTGGCTACCACCTAATAGAATATCTTGTGACATTTCTGGTTGATCAATTGAAATTTGAATGCGAACTGTATCAAATGAAATCATTGCTACAGTCAAGGTATAATTACCAAAAACCAAATCATTGATTCGATACAATCCATCAAAATCAGATCGAGCCTGACCCTTGATATCGTTATTTTCATACATGATCACCCTGGCACCAACAACAGGTTGCTTTGTTGCATTATCAACTATCTTACCTGATATATTGCCTAATTGAGCAAATGTCGAATAAGTGATTGTTAGAAAGAAAAGTGAAAGAATTGTCCTCATTATCTTAATCTCATAAAAAGAGGTCGATTGCTCGACCTCTTCAAATTAATGAATGATAAATTTATTTTACCACAACTCTTTTAGAAAGTTGTTCACCCTCAGCATTTGTTAATTTAACAAAATATACTCCTTTAGATGAGCTAAGATCAACATACATTACTGATTTTCCATTTGTGGAAGTAGAGTACACAGATTGACCAAGTGCATTGGTGATCTCAATTTCGTCAAAAGAGGCAATGTTCTTTACGTAAATAATTCCATTTGTAGGGTTAGGATAAACCTTTACAGCTTCAACGTATTCTTCATTTACTGTCGCTGATTCACAATCGCATGTATGGTCACCCAAAGAGAACCAGTTTCCGTATAACTGTCCACCGATATCAACAACTGCTGGAATTGAATCGTATTCTAATAGTGGATCAAAAAACGATAGCAATACGTTTGTCTCACCTTTTTTGATCGCAGCCTTTCTAATCATTGAATGGTCTGCTGTTACGATATCTCCAGGTCCGTTGTAAGGAAATGCAGAAGTCCACGCCGTACCAGGATCTTGTCCGATCTTACCGAAGATGTCAACTACTACAGAATTTGCAATATCAGAAGCACTTCCCTTTGCTAAAACAACAGCATCATTCCCATTCCAGTAGAATGCGTATGAATCTGCGTACACTGGACAGTAGAAAGCATCTGCTCTTGCCTGTAGACTATCCCAAACAGGGGCTTCTTGCCCTGTACCCATTGGATCTCTCTTATCAATAACCCCTACATGTGTGCTGTAAGGAGCTATTGTTCCTGTTAGTTGGATCGCAATTGAAGTTGTAGCACCAGAGGTATTAGAAGTTGAACCATTGTTGTATCTTGCCACGAAATACTGACTCAAATCAATTGAATTAGCTGTAGGATTGTATATCTCTAACGCTTTGTTGTTAGACCATCCCTCAACGTATTCTGAAATAAATAATTCAGAACAGTCTGCTGTTTGACCGAAAGAAAATCCAGTCAATAGTGTAGATAGGAAAAGTAAACCTTTTTTCATTGGATTCATTTAGATTATAGATTGATCGAAAATTACATTGGATAACGAATGAAAAGAATGCAACGTTGGGATATAGCCGTGCAAGTATACTATTGATGAATTCAACGCACTGCTGTATCTCTTGAAAGACATTTATTTGCTCATTGCTCTCTCATTCTTATTCTTTCCCGGTTTCAGCTCAATTGATTAGCCTCAAGGACAACAGAAAAGAATTTTGCACAAATGTAGGACATTCTTCTCAACCATTCTTTATGAAATTGTTAACATTGGGAAAAGGTTTTTCACGATTCCTGATTGTTCATTACAATGATTTCTATTTTTACAATAAAAAGTTTACCATGAGAAAGACTCTATTTTTCTTCATTTTGGGAATAATCATTCATCCAATCACAGCCCAGAAAGAGTTAACTATTGAATCCATCTGGAAAAAATATGAATTCGTGACTAAGGGAGTTAGTGGATTCAATGGAATGAATGACGGAGTCCATTTCACAAAAATCACAGATGACGATGGGAAACAAAGCATCACCAAACATAGAATATCAGATTATGCTGGAAGTGGGGATGTGTTAGTGAAGTCAGAAGATCTTATCTACAACGGAAGAAGCATCGATATTTCTGATTATCAATTTAATGATGACGAATCAAAAATGTTATTGATCACTGAAGTTGAAAGTATCTACAGAAGAAGTTACAACGCTGTTCACTACCTAATGGACATGAAATCAAAAAAGATTGAACCATTAGATACGGAACATAGCCCGCAAACATTAGCAGAATATTCACCGGATGGAATGAAGGTATCATATATTTATAAGAATGATCTATTTGTTAAAGACCTTGTTTCTGGTAAAATAAAAAAGCTCACGGATGATGGTAAGAAAAATAAAGTGATCAATGGAACGACAGATTGGGTATACGAAGAGGAATTCGCCCTCACAAAAGCGTATGACTGGTCTCCGGATAGTAAAACGATCGCCTTTTTAAAGTTCAATGAGAAGAAAGTGAAGGAATTCACAATGACTTACTATAAGAATGAACTTTATCCGGAAGAATATACGTTCAAATATCCTAAAGCAGGTGAAGACAATTCGAAGGTCACGCTTCATACTGTATCCGTTTCAAATGGCAAGATTTCGAATATCGCTCTTGGCGAATACGAGTACATACCTCGCTTAACCTTTTCGCCAATTGATAATCAGCTGATCGTGCAAACGCTCAACAGACATCAAAATCACGTAAAATATTACATCATTAATACTTCTGCCAAAAAACCAGTTTCAAATGTATTCCATGAAGAAATTGATAAAGCGTATGTGGAAATTGATGATAATCTGTTGATTCTAAATGATGGAAAATCATTGATCCGCACAAGTGAAAAGGACGGCTACAATCATATTTACATGGTGGGATTTGATGGAAGTACGACACAAATCACAAAAGGGAGCTGGGATGTAATCGAGCTGCACGGAATTGATAAAAAAAATGAAAATATTTATTTCAGTTCAGCAGAATTCGGAACGATCTCAAAAACCATTTCAAAGATCAGAGTCGATGGCAGCAACAAAACGCTGATTTCATTGGATCATGGCTATAACGATGCTGAATTCACGAATGGAATGAACTTTTTCGTGAAAACATATTCGGACGCAAACACTCCTTCAGTTTCAACTTTGTGCGACAACTCAGGAAACGAGCTTGCTGTTCTGCAGGATAATTCAGCTTTAAATGAAAAACTATCCTCTTATTCATTAGGGAAAAAGGAATTCTTTACGTTAAATCTGGAGGGTAGATCATTGAATGCCTGGATGTTGAAACCTGCAAATTTCGATCCATCTAAAAAATATCCTGTGTACATGATTGTGTATGGAGGTCCCGGACACAACGAAGTGATTGACAGCTGGGGAGGAATGAACTTGATGTATCATCAGTTGTTGGTCCAAAAAGGATACATCGTTGTTTCTGTTGATCCAAGAGGAACGATGTACAGAGGTGCTGAATTCAAGAAATCAACCTACCTACAGTTAGGAAAGCTGGAAACTGAAGATTTTATTGATGCTGCGAAATATCTGCAAAAACAACCGTTTGTAGATCCGGCGAGAATCGGTATACAGGGATGGAGTTACGGTGGCTTTATGTCATCCCTTTGTATTACAAAAGGAGCAGACGTTTTTAAAGCAGCAATTGCTGTAGCTCCGGTGACTAACTGGAAATTCTATGACAACATTTATACCGAAAGGTTCATGCGCACTCCGAAAGAAAATCCGACCGGATATGAGGAAAATTCTCCTGTGAATTTCGCAAAGCTTTTGAAAGGAAAATATTTGTTAATCCACGGATCCGGAGATGATAACGTTCATTACCAGAACACCATGGAAATGATCAATGCAATGGTTGCAGCAGACAAGGATTTTGAACATTTCATCTACCCCAACAAAAACCACGGGATTTATGGTGGAAATACACGAAATCATCTTTTCAGAATGATGCTGAACTTTACTTTGGAAAATCTTTAATTACCTTTCAAAATATTTTTCCCGTATCTCTTGATATAATTTATCCTAAACCTTAACTTAGGCGGCCGTTAACGATTGAATAACACAATTTAAATTAAGCAATGAGCGAAACTGTAAAACTTGTCGTTGGAGACAATTCTTATGAATTTCCTGTGATCGAAGGAACTGAAAATGAAAAAGCGATCGACATTGGTAAGCTTAGAGACCTTACTGGTTACATTACTATGGATCCTGGATACAAAAATACAGGAGCATGTTCAAGTGACATCACATACCTTGATGGCGAGAATGGAATTTTACATTATCGCGGTTATTCTATCGAATCATTA
Source organism: Crocinitomicaceae bacterium (assembly GCA_023253775.1). Lineage (GTDB taxonomy): Bacteria > Bacteroidota > Bacteroidia > Flavobacteriales_D > Crocinitomicaceae > M0103. Next base: position 4 of record JALRFI010000192.1, on the reverse strand, counting down.
GCAG
>JALRFI010000085.1 GCA_023253775.1 Crocinitomicaceae bacterium | reverse complement strand
CTATTCGTACGGTGATCGAATAAACCGTTATCAAGCGTCAGATATTATTGGAAAGTTCTTTCCTGATGTTTCGGATCGATTAAAGAATACACTACAACTTCAGGACGATCTGGATGCTCAGGTTGGTAATATTGAATTGCTCAGGGCAAGTGTAATTCAGAGATCATCTGAATTGTCGGTTGTGCCATTCGCATCAGCCATTGATCTAAAAGAGAATAGACGTTACGCAAAATATTTACTACCAGTATTTGCATTGCTGGTTGTGATTGGCGTGGCAGCACCATCGATGCTTACTCAAGGAACAGAGCGAATTGTTAATTACGATGAGGAGTTTAAGGTTGAGGCACCATTTGATTTTATTTTACAGACAAATGATCTTACACTTGAAGAGGGGGAAGACCTTGATGTATCACTTGAACTGAAAGGCGAACAGCTACCGGAGTTTGTATATCTAATCAGCGAAAACGGTAAGTTTTTGATGACCAGGAAAGCGAAAAACAAGTTTGAAGGCGTAATTAGAAAACCGAAAAAATCATCAGAATTTAAGTTTTTAGCCAATGAATTTGAAAGTGAACCGTACGAAATCAAACTCGTTGGTAAGGCGATCATTGGCAAGCTGGATGCAACCTTGAATTATCCTGAGTATTTAGGATTGAAGAACGAAACAATTGCAAACGCCGGTGATATGACTATTCCTGAAGGAACGACAATTGACTGGAATGTTATCACAAAAAACACAACAAATGTCAGGTTTAAGATAGGATCAAAGCAGAGCTTATTCAAAACGAATGGGTTTAAACAGAGGTGTGTCATAACCGATGATACCCCTGTAACTATTTGGTTGAAGAGTAGCACGACTGATAAAACGGATTCAATGAAGTTTACCATTTCTGTAATCAAAGATGCGTATCCAACAATATCTGTCGAGGAACTACAGGACTCTCTTTCTGATGGCCTTCGTTTCTTTTCAGGGAAGATAGGAGATGATCATGGGCTTAGGTCGTTACAATTTGTTTATACGATCATCTCAGAAAACGGAAAAAAGAAAGAGCAAAGATTGAACGTACGATCTGTATCAGGTACTGATCAGCGCTTTGATTTTGCTGTAGACTTTAGAAGAGAAGAGTTAAAGCTCAAGGATAAGGTTGAATACTACTTCGTGGTTTCTGACAATGACGCTGTCAATGGCTCCAAAACGACTCGCTCAGCGGTTTATACATACCAATTACCAACCTTGGAGGAACTAAACGAAACAAGGGATTCTGAACTTGAAAAAGCCAAAGAGGATTTTAAAGATCTATTAAACCGAACACAGGATTTCCAGAAGGATCTGAACAAGCTTAAAAAGGATGTTCTGAATTCAAAATCATCTGACTGGAACAAGCAAAATAAACTTCAAGAATTAAAGCAGAAGCAAGAAGACCTTTTTAAGTCCTTGGAACAGTTGAATAATGAATTATCAAATAGCCTTGAAGAGAAAAATCAGTTGAGCGAAGTTGATCAGGAGCTGCTAGAAAAACAGGAAATGATTGAAAAATTATTGGAGGAGTTGATGGATGAAGAATTGATGAATCTGCTTGATCAGCTGGAGGAATTAATGAAGGAAAATAACAGAAATGACTTAAAGGATAAGCTTGACGATATCGAGACAACTTCCGATGATATGAAGAATCAATTGGACAGAAGTCTTGAGATGCTTAAAAGGCTTCAAGTGAACGAAAAGATTGACGACATAGAGAAGGAGCTGAAAAACCTTGCCAAGGAACAGGAGGAGTTGAAAGAGGCTATAGAAAAGGATGAACTATCAAAAGAGAAGGCACAAGAGGAACAAGAAAAATTGAACGAAAAATTTAGTGAGCTCAAAGAGGATTTAAATGAGTTAAAAGAGCTCAATAAGGAATTGAGTAATCCAATGGATATTGATAGTGCTTTTGATAAGGAGGAAGATATTAAAGAAAACATGGAGGGTGCGAGTGAGGATCTTCATAACAATAAAGAAAAGAAAGCAGGTGAAAAACAGCAGGGAGCAGCCGATGAAATGAAGAAAATGGCTGAATCGCTTGATGCGATGCAACAGAGTTCCAACAAACAACAACAGGAAGAGGATATCAATTCACTCAGAAATATTCTGGAGAGTCTTATGACGCTCAGCTTTGACCAGGAGGAAGTAATGTTAAGGTTCAAGAGGATCAATGATGCTGACCCTGTTTATAAGCGTTTAGGACGGAAACAAAGAAGAATAATCGATGATACTCGTCAAGTGAGAGATAGTCTAATGGCGCTTGCTAAACGACAGCCAAAAATCGCCTCTTTTATCGATAGTGAATTAAATTCGATTAAAAAGAATCATGATTTAGCGTTAGAGGATATTGATGAAAGAAGAAAGGATGCCCTGGGAGTTCATCAGCAATTTGTTATGACTTCATACAACAACCTAGCGCTGCTTTTGAACGAGAGCCTTCAGAGCATGCAACAGCAAATGCAAAGCATGATGGAGGGTTCGGGAAGTTGTAATAATCCTGGAGGAAAAGGAAAGCCTAAATCGGGTAATTCTATGTCTACTGGTGATATGAAGCAAATGTTGAAGAAACAGTTAGAGAGTATGCAAAAAGGCATGAGTTCTGGAGGTAATAAACCTGGTGAAAAACCCGGCGAAGGCATGGGTAACAAACCGGGGGGTCAGGGCCAAAATATGCTAGGTTTAGGTAATAAGGAAATTGCAAAAATGGCGGCAGAGCAAACAGCCATTAGACAGCGTTTGGAACAATTACGCAATGAATTGAATAAGGATGGTAAGGGCTCTGGAAATAAACTAAACCCTTTAATCAAGGAATTGGAGCAGCAGGAGAAGGAACTAATTAACAAGAATTTTACGAAGGAAACGCTAAACAGACAAAAGGAAATATTGACTCGTCTGTTGGAGAGTGAAAAAGCCATTATGGAAAGAGGGTTTGAAGAAAGACGGGAAAGTAAGTCTGGAAAAAATAGCACTAATGGTAACCAAATTCGTTTTGATGAGTATAACCACGAAAAGTTGCAACAAATTGAGATGTTGCGTTCAGTGGACCCTAGCTTAAATAAGTATTACAGGGACAAGGCTAATGAATATTTCAATAGGCAACTTTGAGAATAACTCAGTGGTTGTATATGAAAGAAGGTTTTGTGTTAATTGAAGATTTGGAGATTGCATCAACATTTGAAGAAATTCCGAAAGTGGAATCATTGGTAGACAAAATATGTTCTAGGCTTGGTGTGAACGAAGATTTTTATGGAAATGTTTTGATAGCTGTTACCGAAGCGGTAAATAATGCGATTGAGCATGGAAATAAAAGTGTTGAACATTTGAAAGTAGGCGTATCTGTAGGTGATAAGGAAGAAGAGTTTTGTTTTAGCGTTGAAGACACCGGTTCGGGATTTGATTATAATAACTTGCCAGACCCTACGTCGCCAGAAAATATTTTGAAAGAAAATGGTCGTGGTATCTTTTTAATGAAAAATCTTGCTGATGATGTTGAGTTTGAGGAGGGAGGAAGAAAAGTTTCAATTTATTTTGTGAAGTGATCGATTTCGAGAATATAGACGTTGAAGTTCCGGGTTTTAATCCGGAACTTTTTGTTTTGGGCTTATCTTCTCTGATCAAAGAGGAACACAAACAAGAGGGAGTAATAACAGTGGTTTTCTGTTCAGATGAGTTTTTATTGGAAATGAATAGAGCTCATTTGGAGCATGATTACTATACAGACATTATTACGTTCGACTATTGTGAAGGTGAATTGGTTTCTGGTGACCTTTTTGTCTCGGTGGATCGAGTATTTGAAAATAGTAAGAATGAACGTGTAGAGTTTTTGAATGAGCTTGCTAGAGTATGCGTGCACGGTGTGCTTCATTTGTGTGGATACGGCGATAAATCCGAAATAGAACAAGTTAGTATGAGGCAAAAAGAGGAGTATTATTTGCGTCTTTTTTAGTTTCACGTGAAACAATCTCTTTTGACATGTTGTATTTTTGTTTCGAAACAAAAAATTTCCAATGATTTCGAGTTATGATGTGATTGTTGTGGGCGCAGGCCATGCGGGTTGTGAGGCCGCTA
>JALRFI010000001.1 GCA_023253775.1 Crocinitomicaceae bacterium | reverse complement strand
AGCGACGGCCTCGTTCACTTCGACGGTTCGAACAGATTTTTTTTGCTTCAAGATTAAGAAATGGAAAAAAAAATAATAAATTCAACGCTGTTATCACTATTCTATAAACCTAAATTGTTATGAAAGAAATTTCGGCTGAATTAAAAGGTCACTTTTTAAGATTGTATGCTATGGCATTTGCAGATAGCAATTTTCATACTTCTGAACTGAATATGCTTTATCAATTTGCCGAGGAACGGGGAATAAGTAGAGTTGAGTTAAACGCAGTTCTAACTTCGCCCGTGAACGAAACAAAAATTCCTGAAAATTTGAAGGAACGAGTAGATTATTTATATGATTTCGCAAGAATGGCTTGGGCTGATGGAGAAATAGTCGAAGATGAAAGAAATACGCTAAAAAAATATTGTAAACTATTCGAAATTGAAGATGAGGAAGTAGAATCTTTTGTTGACAAACTAATTGAGGTCACAAGTGTTGACAAGAACGTTTCTAAATCTGAATTCATTAAATCTTTAAATCTGTAAAAATGGCTTTGTTCAAAAAAAATAATTCAGGTAACGAGAAAAAGAATGAATTCTCTAATTCGAAAACCATTGAAGAAATAAAAATAACCATTAAAGAAGATGGGCATACTCTCGGTTTAAGTCAACAAGGTGATGCTAATGTTTTCAGGGCAGCACTATCGGACTTATATACTAATTTCCAGAAGAAATGTAGAGAGGATGAGAATTATCAAGAAGAATCCAAAAAACCAATAAGGGACAATATTGTACGATTAGAGGGGGAGAAACAAGGAATCGAAAAACAAAGAGATGTTCTGAAGAATCAGGAATTGTCTAGAATAGAAAGTGAAATTAATAATTGCGAGAATGCCATAAACGAAGTGGAAGGAAACCCAAAGAAGTACGGTATTAGCGAAAACGTAGATCCTACAGTTAGAACCTATTTTACAATAGGATGCATTATACTAGCAGCCATTGGTGTATTTTTAGCAATCTTCTATATGTCAGCCTCTTACTCTGCATTCTTTAAAGATTGGAATTTGGACGAGGGAGAAATAGGTTTGGGAGCTAAAATTTTTGATGGAAATGCCTTCGTTAATGCGTGGCAAGACAGTCCGACAACCGGACTATTTTGTACCTTGATTTTTGTAATTTTCTTGGGTTTAGGATTCCTTTTGCATGTATTTCAGAAGGACGAATCTAGATTGAGGTGGATTAAAATTTTAGCGTTGTTAATTATTACTTTCATATTTGATTTCATACTTGCGTACAAAATAGAAAGTAATATTTTCGAATTAACAAAAGTTTATGGGCAGGTTTTCGGTATTCTTATCGCTTTTCAAACCATTGGTTTTTGGGCAATCATTTTTGCGGGCTTTGTAACCTATATCATTTGGGGCCTTGTATTTGATTTTACGATGACGAAATGGGAGGAATTTTCACCAATATATCTTTTTAAAAGGAAAAAAGAAAAGGAATTAGATAAACTGAAACGCGAATTGAAAACTATTATTAAACAAATAAAAGAACTAGATCAAAAGATAATCGACATTAATCCATTAATAGAGAAGGAAAGAGAATCTTTGGTTAAAGTGTTCATCCCAACGAGTGAATATAAGAACTGGCATAACGCATTCGTTCTTGGATGGTTAACAGGAATTACCTCGTGTGCGTTGTCCGAAACTGAAAAGGATAAACGCAAAACTGAATGTGGAAAAATTGGCGAAGAATTTTTAAATAACATAACATCGGAAGAATGAAAAGGTCTCACATAAGAATAATCGTCATATTGTTGATAATCATTGCTATAATTTCATTAATTAAGTATTGTATTCCAGAAAAGAAAGAAAAAGAAAAGCCGTCTGTTAAAAACAATCATAATATTACCTTATTCCTTGATTTATCAGATCATTTGGATGAAACAGAATACAGTACAAAAGTTTTCAATAAATATCGCTATGAAGCATTCACTGATGCTGCCAAAATTTTCGGTGAATGTTATGTTGATTTTATTCAGAAGAGCGGCAAACCGCTAGTAACATACAATGAAAATTTTCAAATCTCAAGCCATCCACAAGGCACTTTCGACATTGACAGTTATTTAAGCAACTCAAAAATTGAATTGAACAAAAATAATCTTGGAGATTATCTTTTGGAAAACAAAAACGTAATACCTGATACCCTAGTGAAGAATGTTGCTGGAATAATTGACCAGTGTAGGAGAACTTATAATGGCTCAGGAAAATGGCCAGGAAGTGATACCTATTCGTTCATAGAGGACAAGAGCAACTACTACGTTGAGGGTAAGAAAAATCTATTGATCATCTTTACGGATGGATATCCGTTTCATGAAGACCTAGAACCCATGGAATCTAAATGGTTTTTAGGTGATAGTCCTGCATGGAAGAAAAGTTTACATGGTAAAACCAAACTAGAGGTGCGCTCGTTCCTTGATAACAATGCAAATGCAGGACTGGAATCGGCAACGCAAGGACTGGAGCATTTAAGTGTTTTAGTTATTGGTACGATGACACAAGGTCATAATAATAGTATCATGGAGCGTGACCTGATTTCTGAGTTGTGGAAAAATTGGTTTGTTAAAATGGGTGTCAATTCAAATAATGTACAAGTCATTTCGATGGAAGAATGTACAACCAATAAATTACAAAACACCTACGAATGGCTTTTGAAATCGCAGTGAGATAATAATGATTATTGATTTATTTATTCCCAAATTGATTCAATTCATTATTCAGTCCACCCACAATCCGACCTTCCACAAATCGGGCATACTTCCCGTTCTTTGTAAAACCAATCCGGAGCCGTTCTGTGAGTTTCGACTTCATCTACCCAAAGATCTTCCTGATCTTCCTGGATCAGGACTTCATTCTCTTCTTCAATTAGTTGTTCTTCCATGATCTTCTTGATTTGTTAGTTTAATTCAGCTTTTGATCCCGGTGGAGTTTCTTTCAGGAAATTGGGTTTATCACATAGCTCTCCCACCTCCATGAGGAGGGATTCTTTTACATCGAGAAGATCGGCATAGGAGCTGCGGTATCTCTCCGGATAGACGAAGCTTTCCACATACGGACGATTTGCATGTCCATTCGGATAGAATCCTTCAATGATGCTTTTAGTCGCTATTGACATCTGGCTGTATCGCCCTTCTTTGAATAGACGGACATCTTCATCAAGCCCGGTGAGTTCAAAGAAACATTGAACATTGTCCTTGTCTTTTACTTCAGCTTTGATAAAAAGCCGGTTGCTCTCAATGACATTCAGAAAATACTTTTCGAAGGTCATGTTCTTGTCCTTACACTGCTCATTCTTTTCATTCAATCGATAGTGAACCACAAGAATGTTCTTTCCCTCCAGTTGGGGATCCCACACATTAAAATAGGTTTCCAGATTCACCGGATTATACCCTTGCCTCAAACCAAGAAGCGGATACAGAAAGATCTTCGATTTCTGAAAGTATCTATTGTAAAGGCATGGAATTTCCTTCTTTGTTTTGCTAAATGTGATCATCATCAATTCTCTTTTATTAAGCGTTCAACTTCTTTTTGTGCTTGTACTTTTTTGGGTACCTCAATGCCATAGATCTTGTCATCCTTAACCATCACTACAAACTTGTAGACCCTTTCCTCTATTTCTTTTCTGGCGGGTGTGCCAAATGGGATGTGTTCAAAGATGTCCATAAGCTCACTATACTTTTGAGGTATTATTCGAAACTCCAACACCTCCTTACCGGGATGAATTTCCAGAGAGACTCCTCTATTTACGTTAATCACAGGCCAGTTCTGTACAATAGAATCCTTGAACAGAATCCTGAAAAAATAGGCTACCGCTTGCTCTTTGGAGTAGTTCCCAAAGAATTTTCCTTCGTCATGCAAAAAGCACTTGAACGCGTGCATTTCCTGTGACAGGAGTGTAAACATGAAATTGTCGATGATCATGTCATTTTTTTGCTGTTCTGGTAAGGTGAATTTTGTGATCTGCATGGTGGCTGTTGTTTGTTGGTTCGCCCCCCCAATGGCAAGAGCTATGCCATTCACTATTTATAGGGTTTTATATCTTTTTAAACCTTTTATTGAATCATATTTGATATATTCATGTCAAATTTTGATATATGAAAGTATTGATTTCCTGGCACGCCTACATGCACGATGTTGCAGATGGTTCGATCAACATCGATGGACCGACTGCTTCTTTTCATGCACATTACTATAAGCACGACAAGCACCTTTTACTTTCGCCGGAAAAAGAGGACGACATCCGCGCACTTCATATTCATACCTATCTGAAAAAGAATTACCCGGAAAGAGATATAGAGATCATTTACATGGATATTCAAGACC
>JALRFI010000220.1 GCA_023253775.1 Crocinitomicaceae bacterium | reverse complement strand
AAAATTTCTGACCGGGTGGCGCAAATGCGTAACCTGCCAAAAGGCATTGACCAGCGGTCTGCTTGTCGTCACCCTGACTGGACCGGCCCAGACGACATGGAAATTAAAATTCTTGAGCTACGCGAAATCACCGGTTGGCGGGTGCCAATCTACGTCAAAGTTGGTGGGGCGCGTCCGTATTTTGATACCACGCTGGCGGTCAAGGCTGGCGCTGATGTTGTCGTTCTTGACGGTATGCAAGGCGGCACCGCGGCAACGCAAGACGTGTTCATCGAACATGTCGGACAGCCAATCCTAGCCTGTATCCGTGAAGCGGTCCGTGCGTTGCAAGATCTTGACGCATACAAATCTTGGTATTTTCCCTCGTGAGGCTTATGAAAAGTATGGGGATGAAATCGGGATTCACCCGGTAGGGACAGGACCGTTCATGCTGGATGAGATGTCTGCAAATGGAATTATTTTGACACGAAATCCTGATTACTGGAGAAAGGATGAGTTGGGAAATCAACTTCCATTTCTGGATAAGATTACAATGACCTATGCCAAAACGAAGAAGGATGAACTTTTAGCATTTCGAAATAGAGGAGTAGATATTGTATTGGAAATTCCTGTAGAGGAGATAGAAAATGTATTTGGTACATTGCAAGAAGCTCAGGCAGGCAAAAACATTAAGCATAAAGTTGAATCTGAGTCTTCAATGAACATCAACTATCTGGCTTTCGCGTGCGAAAGCGAAGAGTTTAGTAATCCTCTTGTGCGAAGGGCATTTAACCTTGCCGTGAACAGAGAGTTTATCGTCGATCAATATTTGTTGGGCGAAGGGTGGGCTACAAAACATGGCTTTGTACCAAAGATGGACAATTTCCCATACGAGGATGTGGAAGGATTTAAAACTGATTCAGACCAAGGAAGAGCACTGTTGGCGAAGGCGGGCTTTCCGAATGGTAAAGGGTTTCCAACTTTAGATTTTTATGTCAACGCAATCGAGGGCTCATCGACGCATAAAATGTGTCAGGGTGTAGCTGATCAAATCAAGAAGGAATTAAATATTGATTTGAAGATCAAATTATGCACGATAAATGAACGTGATGATGCCATCAACAAAGGGAAAGCCAAGATATGGAGGTCAGGCTGGGTTGCGGATTATCCGGATGCTGAAAACTTCCTAAGCTTGTTTTATAGTGGAAATATTAAGGAAAATAGCATGACAGTAAACTCCTTCAGGTTCAGAAATACAGCTTATGACGCATTATTCAGAAGGGCAATGATGGAAACTGACCTGGAGAAAAGAAATAAATTAATGGTTGAGTGTGATCAGATGATCATCGATGAGGCGGCCGTAATGCCGATCATGACAGATGATTTTATAATTATGGTAAATGCGAGGGTTCGCGATTTTAAAACAAATTCAATGGAGAATCTCGATTTTTCTTCTATCTTTATAAAGGAGCCAAAGAATAATTAAGGCTGAAGTAAAACGTTTAACTCTCTACTTGCATTATGAAAAAGTCACTTGAATGGTGACTTTTTTTATTCCATTATTTCGCGCAGAACTTCAAGTGATCTATCCACATTAAAATTCGGAATATGTAGATTGTAATATCTGAGAATAAGATTGAGTGTTTGCTTGCGTTGTATTGATTGAAAAGGTTGAGGTATTTCATTTAAAAGTAGCATGCGAAATGCTTCAACTGCCTCCCCTTTTTCGGCAGTTTGATCGAACGCATGATGTTCTGAGAAGGATCCTTCCTGTAATAAAAAGTAATCTCCTCGCTCCACAGAAGGCATTAGTCCTAGATGATGGGTCAGCTGAGCTAAAGCTTCATGTGGGAAATAGGCGAGTTGATCAGTGTGGTTTAATAGCTCGATCTTTTTTTCAAGAAATTCAAAAAGAGATACATCCTTTAATTCTGTTTTTAAACACTGGCGTAAAACATCTGCCATGAAAAATGCAATTGATGAACGTAAAGGATGAAATGGGATTTCCACAGAAATTCCTGTGGAAGAGGCCTCGGTCATTTTACCTAATTCACTGTCAGAGCGAGAATAGTGTGTGAATTCAACGTGACTCATCGGAAACACCGCGGCGTTTTTCTTTTTTCCTCCTTGAAAAATAAAACGTTGAAGACCGTTGTTCCTGGTGTAGAGCGTGAGTATTAAGCTACTTTCTGAATAATTGATCTTATGTAGGATAATTCCTGTGTCTGTTTGCTTCACTGATTAATGAATTACCAGCACTTTGCCCACTTTTCTGCCCTGACCGTCATTTGCCGCAGTCCAGATGAGATAAACGCCCGTTTGAACCCTATCACCATTCAGTGTTTTACCATCCCAGGTTGCGGTTCCGCCGTTCGAGGGGGTCGTATAGACCAAATTTCCGGCAACATCAGTGATCTTAACATCTGAATTGTATCGGATGCCTTGAATAGTGATTGGTCCTTGAAACTCAGGACGAGCAGGATTAGGGAAGACAGTTACAGAGCTGTACTCAGGATCTTCATACGTTGCGTTCGTGCGGTAAGAGATCAATCCTTCATCAGTAACAATGAACAATTCACCTGTCGAATGATCCAATTGAAGATCAAGAATATTGTCTGAGATGAGCGGAGAATTTTGTATTGTATGCTGCTCAATGATCTCCAGACCATCTGCAGATAAAAGGATTATTCCGGAATTTGAGGTTCCGATCCATTTGCGATTTCCACCATCTACTTCAATATCACTTATAGAAGTATTTCCCAGTACATATTCAACGTTACCTTCGTATTCTACCTTGATCCGCTGGGCATTATATTCACCGGCCCCTGCATCAAAGGCTCCTTCTGAATTATACAGAACAGCAAAACCATTGTCTGTGCCGATCCAGATCTCATTATCGAAATCAACAGCGAGTGCATTCACTCTATTGGATGGCAAGTTTCCTGTTGTTTGTCCGGTATTGAGATTTTTGAACTTGTCATCTGAATTGTCCGAGAGCGTACCCCCATCGTGGTAGCCAAAGATTCCTGCATTATCCAGAGAAAACCATTTGTTGCCGTTATAATCGATCACCATTTTCTTGGAGAAACGATTTTTTGCCGCAGTACCGCAATCATACGAATACCATAGTCCATCTTTGGAGTAGACATTCAATGGTTTGTCAGAATAGGCATTTAATGCCCAGAGATTTCCTTTTTCATCATAATTCACACTGGAAACTAGAGACCATGTGCCGGATGGATCTGATGTTACCAGCGGAGAGTTTGAAGGGGTGAAGGTTTGGGTGATCTCACCACTTTCATTAAAGAGGGATAATGGGACCTCAGAGAAAGTCCCGACAGCCATTTTCTCTCCCTTTTCTCTGTCGATACTTACGCTCAGGAAATCCCAGATCGGTTGACCATCCCAAGCAGGGGTATTATCCCGATCATGAAGTGTCCAAACCTCATCTTCAAAGGTGTAAACTCCTGATCCGCTGAAAGTAGGGGCAATTGATGAAAGGCCTCCTCCTGCAACGGCAAGTTTGCCATTGTGCCAATCCATTCCATAGAACTCATTTTTTGGAGGCCCATCAAAAGGGATTTTCAACGCCGAAAAATTATTATAGAATCTAACCAGCCCATTTTTACTATCAGCTATCCAAGTATAGCCGTCAATTACAGTTGAATTTTTAATGGATGGGAATTCACCAAATGAATAAGTGGTCGCAGAAAAGGCATAGGAAAGATCAGGATTGTATGCGAGCATTCCACCTTCAAAATTTACCATTAATGCCCCTTCATGCTGATCAATTGAATTGATTTCAAGAGAAAACGATTCTTGATTTACAAGTTGCCAGCTTGAGTTATCTACACGAAATACTGAATCCGCCCCATAACCTGCCACCTTGTAGAGTAGGAATAATTGATTATCCACCATTTCGATCTCGGCGTATGGCTCATTCAGATCATAAGGGATTCGACTATCGACCACCCATTGAGCAGAATCGCTCAATGCTATGTTATTCAAGTATCCTCTATACATTCTTGTTCTACTCAGCGCATAAATAGAATCATTTCTAAAGGCAACATCGAGTATTGCATCGTTTCCACCGGTTGGATAATAGGTATCTTTAACCTCATCTTTGTTTGGATCGATCTTTACAATTGAAAATCCGGTGGCCAGGTATATAAACCCGTCGTGCGCAACGATCTTATTGATTCGCTTTGAACCCTGGATTTGAGCAAGCTTTATGGCTGGAATATTAGTTACGCGGCCTTCTTTAAGCTTATCGAAATTTCCATTCTCATAACCAATGTATAATGCGTTATTATTGTATAGAAGGCCGGTTAATGAGATATCAGAAAGCCCATTTACTGCTGTCCAGAGACGTTTATCATCGTCTTCGATCGTATATTCCAAAAGACCATTTGTGAACGCTGAATAAACGACCCCATTCCCTCCGTCTACATCAATTGCCATTCGGTTGGGGACATGTAAACGCCATTGTCCCATTCCCACCTGTGCGGATGCCGCAGAAGAGAATATCAGGAGAATTAAGAAGATCGATCGCATAAAATAGAATTGCATCAAAATAACGCAGGGATGTCAAAAATATTGGAAAGTACTTGAATTTACAACTAAATAAGAAACCTGTTTGCATGGCTGACTAAGTAGATAAAGGTAGGAATCTCAGCACTACGAAGGCGATCCGTTAAGAAATTCTGCTGAATAACTGGCACTGGTTTATGTGCACTTCCACCATCGAGGGCTTTATTAGCAAGGCGATCAGCATGTGAATTC
>JALRFI010000137.1 GCA_023253775.1 Crocinitomicaceae bacterium | reverse complement strand
ACAGGTAAAGGACCAAGAAAATTTCTTTTAGGAACCATTGGATTATTCTTTTTGTCGTTTGTTCTTATGGGGGTATTCCCTCCCAAAGTAGATTTCTTCCCTGCGAACGAGCCAAATTATGTCAATATTTTCATCTCACATCCAATTGGTACGGATATCAAAGTAGCCAATAAAACCACACTTGAGGTTGAGGCGCTGTTGAATGATCTCCTCAAAGAAGACATTCAGACGGATCTCAAGAAAGGAATTCCAGAAAATGAGCGATTCATTCAGTCGATCATTTCTCAGGTTGGAGAAGGAACAAGTGATCCTCAGCAAGGTGTTGCAATGGGAAATACGCCACACAAAGGAAGAGTAACAGTGAACTTCGTTGAATTCCAATACCGTAACGGTAAGAAAACATCCGATGTATTAAAACGTATTCAGGATGCCATCAAAGGACGATTCACTGCAGATATCGATATTACAGCGGCGAAAGATGAAATGGGACCACCACAAGGTGCTCCGATTAACATCGAAATAACGGGAAGAATGGACTACAAAGAACTTATCGCTGAAGCTGAGAAGATCAGGATATTTTTAGATCGAAAAGCAGTACCTGGGGTAGAAAAGCTTAAACTCAACGTTGAAGCAAATCGTCCAGAGATTCCAATTAAAGTCGATCGGGATCAAGTTCGAAAACTCAATGCTTCAACATATCAAGTCGGTATGGCGATGCGTAAAGCCTTGCTCGGACAGGACATCACTAAGTACACAAAGGATGAAGAATCATATGATATCGTCGTTCGTTTCAATCAAAACAGTAGAGAGAACTTTGACGCTTTGATGGATCAACGATTGATCTTTCGAAACAACAAGGGGCAGTTAATGAATATTCCAGTTCGTTCTGTTATTCAAAACCCTCAAGAGGAGGCTTCCTTTTCAGCTGTAATTAGAAAGGATCAAGTTCCTTTAGTGGCAGTTACATCCAATGTGACCGAAGGGTTCAACGCAAATGAAGTGGTTCAGATCCTTAATAAACATATGCTATCTTATGAACAACAAGGAGAACTGAGGAATAATTTGTCGTATAAATTTGCAGGTCAGCAAGATGAACAAGCCAAAGAAATGGCATTTTTGAGTAAAGCACTTTTGATTGCAGTATTCCTAATCCTTGTAATTATCGTTGCACAATTCAATTCATATAGCGCACCAGGTGTGATCATGTTCACGGTATTACTTTCTCTAATCGGAGTTTTACTTGGTCTTGTTATTTCTAGACAAAACTTTGTAATCATGATGACCATGATCGGAATCATTTCTTTAGCTGGAGTAGTAGTTAACAATGCTATTGTATTGATCGACTACACTAACATGCTGCGTAAGAAACGTCGAGAAGAACTTGAACTTGAAGAAGATCAAATGCTGCCCTATGATGAGATCGTGAAAGCTGCAATTCAAGGTGGTAAAACGAGATTACGTCCGGTCCTACTTACAGCAATAACTACCATACTCGGATTGATACCAATGGCAGTAGGATTGAATATTGACTTCCTTGGATTCTTTACCACTTATGACGCCAATGTGTTCATTGGAGGTGATAATAATCTTTTCTTTGCGCCAATGTCTTGGACAATTATTTATGGATTAACTTTCGCAACGTTTCTTACACTTGTTATCATCCCATCCTTGTATCTCCTTACTTACCAATTTAAAGTATGGGTATACAAGAAATTGACCTGGAAAATGACCAGTAATCTCTAAGTTAGCTTTCTAATCATACAACCCTGGAATCGATAATCCGGGGTTTTTTATGTTCAAAGTAATATTTCGTAAAGTCTCTGATTATTAAGATGCAAGGGCCTATTTTAATCCTACTCTATACTATTTTGAACCACCTTTGATTCGTAACATTAATCGTTCCAATCTGTGCATTGGTCGAAAATAAAAAAATAATTTTTCATCTTAGGATTCCAAGAATATAATATCCGGATTTTCTACGAAACCCTATTTTCTTTCTATGAATGTATAATATATGACAATTATTCAAACATAAATCTATTAATATGCATGCATAGAATAAAACAAACTACAAGAGTTGTACTTTTTTGGTTTTAATTCGGTTTGAACTGAACATAATTTCACGTTATGATTGATGGCTTAACTCATCAATCTGACTAGAAGTCTTTTTCAGGAATTAAAAATTTTAGATTGGGACACTAAAGCCAGAATGTATGGACG
>JALRFI010000061.1 GCA_023253775.1 Crocinitomicaceae bacterium | reverse complement strand
TATTTCAGACAAAACGGGAAGTTGATTGGGGAGCTTTCGGGAATTTCTATTCAAGAGCAAAAGAATAATCCTTATTTGGAAGTACAGGCATATGCTATGGCATTTCAACAGTTAATGGATCTGGCAGGCGCGACCAGTGCTGACGATGATCTAAAAGTATATCAGGTCTTAAAACAACTGAGTGAAATTCCGGATGATGGAGCTGTAAATCAATTTGCAAGAGATGCTCAGATCTATGAGATTCTGAGGTTTATGAATAGCTCAGAACATGCTACAATCTACAATTTCAATAAACAACAATTTGATCTTACACATATTTTCGGTGCGGAGAATTTATCTATTCTTTCGTCTAAGAAGACTTTTATCGGAGAAGATGAGGTTTTGAATGAGAAAGGAAAACCATACAAACCAAATTCGTCAGTGAAATCTACCCAGTATGCACCGGCAATCTGGAATCCGGCTGCTACATGTAATTTCAGTTCAAGAAATGGTGTAGCAATTTCAGCAATTACAATCCACACCGTTCAAGGAACTTACGCTGGGTGTATTTCATGGTTTCAAAACTGTAGCGCTTCAGTTTCAGCTCATTATGTGATTCGAAGCTCAGATGGACAGGTCACGCAAATGGTAGATGAAGTAAATAAAGCGTGGCATGTAGGATCTGAGAATCCTTACACTATTGGTTACGAGCATGAAGGTTACGTAAATAACGCTTCATGGTATACACAAGCTATGTATAATTCATCAGCTGACCTGAGCAGAGACATCATTAACAGTGGTTATGGAATTCCTGCTTTGCGAACGTATTACGGAGCTGCCTCTTCAGGCACGAACACACTTGGTAATTGCACCAAAATCAAGGGACATCAGCACTATGCAAATCAAACGCATACTGATCCGGGCATTAATTGGAACTGGGAAAAGTATTTTCGTTTGATCAATAACAACCCAACAATTCAAAACATCACTAATACATCCGGTATATTCTACGATAGTGGCGGTGCAGGTGGAAATTATACTGATGACGAACGCAAGATCTGGGTATTTGAGCCAACAAACGCAACCTCTGTAACCTTGCAATTTACTTCTTTCAACATTGAAGCGAACTGGGACTATCTGTTCATTTACGATGGAAATTCAATTGATGCTTCGTTGATCGGAGTGTACACTGGGACATCAGGCCCAGGCACTGTAACCTCATCCGGAGGAGCGATCACTGTTGAGTTCCGTTCCGATTGCGCCACCATTGCACCAGGATGGGTCGTTAATTACTCTTCTCAGATCGTGATTACTGACAACACACCGCCAACTACCAGTATCGATCCAATAAATAACTGGATCACAGAAGATTTTGAGGTATCTATTCAGGATCTAGATGCTTCAGGTGTGACGGGTAAATTCGCGTTGATCAGTGATAAAGACCCTTCGACAGGAATCTGGTCATCGAATTCAGGCTTGGGTTATGCAGAGGAATTGTTTGATGTAAACATGACTAACTGGACAGCTGTTACCGGTCCATTCTCTTTACAAAATGGGGGTATTGAATGCACTGATGCTGGACAAGGAAATTCGAATGCATATATGAACGTTACTCAGAATAATTCAGCAACTTATCTGTATGAATGGGATCAAACCTTTACTTCTTCGAGCACCAATCAACGAGGTGGACTACATTTCTTTTGTGATGATCCAACACTGCCAAACAGAGGTAATTCCTATTTCGCGTTCATACGTGAAACGGACAACCAGGCGCAGATCTACAAGGTTACAGGAGACGTATTCACCTTAATGGTGACGGAGTCGATCAACATTGATCCTTTAGTCTCATATGCATGCAAATTGACCTATGAACCAACATCAGGATGGATCAAGTTCTTTGTAAATGGAGCCTTGGCCGCACAATGGCAGGATCAGGAGCCAATTCAGTCTGGAAATTCGATCTCATTGAGAACGGCTGGTTGTACGATCAACTATGATAACATACGTATCTATCAGTCAAGAGGAAACACAATCAATGTATTAGTTGGGCCATCCGGACATATACGCTATCAAAGTGAAGGAGCAGTTGAAACAGGTAGGATCAGAAGTTTGGCCCTTGACCTTTATGACAACTGGAGTGCTGCGGATTCAAAAGAATTCCTGATCGATTGGTCTGAACCAGTACTCCAATATTTGAATGACGGACCTTCAAACGACATTGATACCACCTATTCATTTACGTTAGAAGGAAACTGGCTGGCTGAAGATATTCATTCTGGAATTGGAAATTATCAGGTGGCAATCGGAGTATTACCTTCTTTGACCAATGTGATGGGCTGGACTGATATCGCAAATAGCACTTCATTATCCCAATTATTAACAAGTCCTATTTACGGAACAACTTATCACATCTCCATCAAAGCAATCAATGAGGCAGGATTAGAGGCATTATTTGTTTCTAATGGACAGATTTTATTAGATCCAAGTGCTGGAATAGAGGATCTGTTACAAAACGTGGTTGTATTCCCGAATCCTTTCTATGAGGAAGTAATTGTTAAAGGTGTTCTTGGCTTCTCAGACATCTGCGTTTTGGATATTCAAGGAAAAATAGTCTATTCGGAGAAGAATTACGCGGGACAAGCCATTGATCTGTCAAAGCTAGCAAATGGAACCTATCAATTTATTATCCGTCAGGGAGATCAAATGAGAATTGAGAAATTGATTAAGCAATAACATAATTTGTACGATACTAAAAAAGGGAGCCCTACAGCTCCCTTTTCTAATTTCAATGATCGAAGTTTTATGCTTCTTCTTCCTCGTCATCATCAGCATCTGCACCTTTGACAGCTCCACGAGCCATTTTAACCGATACAACTACTGCGTTAGCAGGATCCAACAACTTCACTCCATCGATCGCGATATCCTTCACACGGATTGCTTGACCGATCTTCAACTTCGTGATGTCCAATGTAATTGCATCTGGAAGATCTTTGGCTAAACCTTCACAAGCAAGATTACGGAATACTGTCTGTAAACGACCTCCGGCTCTTACCCCTGCAGAAGAACCAGTAATACGCACTGGAAGACCAACTTTAATGGTTTTCTTGTCAGTAGTTTGAAGGAAATCAACATGCATGATCGTACCCTTCAATGGATGTTGTTGAAGCTCACGAACAACTGCCATTGCCTTCTTACCGTCAACGTCTAATTCTACATGGTAAACTTCTGGTGAGAAGATGATCCTTTCAAGATCGATTCGCTTTACTGCGAAGTGAGTCTGCTCACCTGTACCGTAAAGCACACAAGGAACCAACCCGGCATTTCTTGTTGCCGCAGCGTCCTTCTTCCCTACGTTCGTTCTGGACGAACCGCTCAATTGTGCTGTTTTCATTTATATGTATTTAAGAAATTACAAAGTGTGAACTGATCGATTGATTGTTGATCAGCCTTCGGATAACATCAGAGAACAATTCATCCACCGACAAAACGCGGATCTTGCTGCTCTGCTTCTTTAATGGGATCGTATCAGTCACGATCAACTCTGTCAAGCTTGAGCTTTCAATTCTCTCATATGCAGGCCCTGAAAGTACGGCATGCGTACAAAATGCTCTAACACTCTTGGCACCTTTCTCCATAAAGAGATCAGCCGCCTTGGTAAGAGTCCCTGCAGTATCGCACATGTCATCTATAAGGATCACATCCTTTCCATGAACATCCCCAATCACGGTCATTTCCGCTACTTCATTTGCTTTTTTACGCTGCTTGTGACAGATCGCTAAGCCTGTATTCAACTTCTTCGCATAAGAATTGGCTCTTTTCGCACCACCCGCATCAGGAGCAGCCATGATCAGATTCCCATTGTCTAGATTGTTTAGTTCATTCAAAAAGATCGTCGAAGCATATAAATGATCTACAGGAACTTCAAAGAATCCTTGAATTTGATCTGCGTGAAGATCCATTGTGATGATTCGATCCACCCCTGCAGCCATCAACATGTTGGCAACCAATTTTGCGCCTATCGCTACTCTTGGCTTATCCTTACGATCCTGACGAGCAAAACCAAAATATGGGATAACCGCAATGATCTTTCTTGCAGAAGCTCTTCTTGCGGCATCGATCATCAACAATAATTCGAAAAGATTATCACTTGGTGGCATCGTAGACTGCACGATAAATACATCTTGTCCACGAACAGTTTCTTCAAATGAAGGTTGAAATTCACCATCTGAGAATTCTAGCACTTTGACATCTCCAAGAGAGATCCCATAACGGCCAGCAACCCTGGATGCAAGATCCTGTGAAGCTCTCCCTGAAAAGATTTTTACACCAACTGACATTTTTATTCGGATTGGAGCGGCAAATTTAACGATATTCCGTTGATAAATGCAATTATTTTCAGTTAATTCGGACAAGTTAGAAACCCAACTCATGTGTTACAGTAATTCTTCGACTTCAACGACCTATCAATTGGCTGATAAATACAAAAAGAATCCGCCTTCGGACCCTGATCCAGGACCTGTCTTTTTCGCATCAGGCTTTAGCTTTCCCGAATGGAGAGTTATAACTGAAGAAGAAGATATCCAGATCATGAAATGGGGTTTGATTCCTCAGTGGTATAGAGGGGATAACTGGAAAGAAATTGCATCAAAGACACTGAATGCCCGTTCTGAAACAGCTGATGAAAAACCGAGCTTTGAAAAAGCCATTGAGCATCGATGCATAGTACCTTCAACCGGTTTTTTTGAATGGAAAACAATTGGAAAAGAAAAGATCCCCTATTTCATAGCCCCTTCCGAAGGTGAGGTCTTTCATATGGCTGGTATTTTTGACGGCTGGCTTGACCCATCGACAGGTAAAATAATTCGTACTTTTTCAATTCTGACCTGCGAGGCCAATGAGCTCATGGCTGAAATCCACAACACAAAGCACCGAATGCCATCCATATTACCGAATGAGCTGATAGGTGAGTGGCTTTCCGGTACTATGGATGTTCACGCTCTTGAAAATGGAATTCCATCAAAAGCGATGAAAGCGCATGAGATCAGTAGACGAATTATTGGAGGAAAACAACCGAATGTTAAAGAAGTACTTGAGCCTTTTGACAATGGTATTGGGCTACAAGGATCACTTTGGTAATTTAATGTTTCGATCAGTTACCCAACCCAATCTTAATGAGATGAAGAAGGTATTGTGTTCATCGAAGAAGTCGGCCGAAGTAAGGAATTTATACCCCGTTTGTAAATGTAATCGCCAGATCTTGTATCCAATGGTGGGAGTAAAACCAAATTTATTCTCATTAAAATCGGTAAGAAAGCTAAAGTTGGCTCCAAAGGTCAAACTAACATTTCCCGGACGAAACCAATAACCCAGATCATAGCCCAGGATATTGTAGCGAAAGTTATAATTGAAACCCATATGCGCTGCATGAGTTTCGGCCTCTCGAAGCCTGACCTTTTTCCACTGCCGTTCAACACCAAATTCAAAATTCGTGTATTTGCCTCTTTCCAATCCAAAATAAGGTCCGGTTTTTACGACGTTGATCTCTCTCTTTTTCCTTCCGATTTCGAAAATACCCAAGTGATCAGGTTGTGAAGATGCAATCCCTGATATCAGAATGAGGATCAATAAAATGCTACTTTTTCTCCACATGCTCATCGTAAACTCGTTTGATCTCAACAGCATCATTGGCATCAATTCCCAAGCTATCAGCAACTTCTTTCGCCCTGAGAACCTGGTCAAAAGTTAATCCAGTGCTATCAGACTCCTCTTTGAACGCATTTTTAATAAAAATGGTACTGTTATCCAATCCCGGAACTGTATATGTAGACAAATTCTTTACCGGGTGATACAAGAGGGACCCATCTTTCTTCTCCTCCGGAAAGAAATCCCCTTTTTCATCATACGATTCTATCAGGACCAAAATAACGCTCAAAAAATATGTCATCTTCAACACACCGAAGAAAACGCCAAAGAACTTATCGATCGGCGACAAATTAACCACACGGACCATTCTCTGGATCATTACTCCTGCGAAATAAACCATAGCTCCTAGTCCCAGGAAAATGACCGTGAAACAAATGGTTGGTGCATATGGGCTATCCCATCCAAAAACATCCTTTAATTTTCCGGCAACGAAATCTGAGAAATTGATTCCGGCATAAAGCCCCAGAAATAGTGCCATTAACGTAAATACTTCTATGATCAATCCATGTTTGAACCCTTTGTATCCAGCATAGATAAGTGGCGAAATCAGTAAAACGTCCAGAAAATTCATGCTGCCAAATTAGCACAAAAAAAGCCCAGCCTTTCGACTGAGCTTTCTATTTCTTAACGACAGATTGTTAGCCTTATTGGCAATCAGAACTGAACTCCGTTGTGAATGAAAGATCAACCTCTGACCACAATTTTGATTTTCCGTCTGCTCCTGTGTGAAGGTCCTTACAAGCAGTATTCAAAGTTTCAATACCTTCCATTCCGTTCCAGTTTGCTACGTCAATTGTCCCGTTAAAGGAAAATTTATTGTCTTCAAGCTTATATTTCCCTGTCACTTCTTTTGAAAGTTCATTCATCATGATCTCCAAGGTAGCCTTTCCGTTTTCAAGTTTCAACACCTTCGCTTTGATCACTGGAGTGCCGATCGTTTCAAAAAACAATTTTGCGATCTTTCCATTTCTTTCTTCATTCTGTGTCTCTACGGATGCAGTTTGGATAGAGAAAGACATCGACTTCACAAGGTCTTCAAGGTCATCTGAAGATTCTTTTCCTTCATAGGTAATCTCATTAAAAGTTCCTTTTACAGGCGCTTTTTCAGTGAATTTAAATGCTGTCCATTCCAGAACTGTGGATCCCGAATTGTACTTATAAAAGCATGTTTGTTCTTTAGCCGCCTCTTCCGTTTTTGCCTCATCTCCTCCACATGAAGTAAAGAAGAAAGTAACAGATAAAATTCCCAGATATACGATCGATTTTTTCATAGTCAATTTTTTACGAATATAAAGAAAACGAATGGCTCGCTGTTATGTTCATAAACTATGTTAATTATGAGGGAAAAATGAACAAACATTCCCAGAACAGATTTGTACTGCCCATTAACTTTCTATTTTTGCACGAATGGATTACACCGTAGAGATCGAGTTTCAAAAAGTCAAGGACCACCTGGAAGCAAAATTCGGGGAAGGTATGGATATGCAAGCCATCCTTTTCCTGATCGGGGTGAATGAGCTTGGTCATGGTTACAAAGCCTTTACCAAACAGGAAAAAACGGAGTTGCTGCACATTGCTATCTGCACACTTCTTGAACCTTATGGTTATTATTCATATGAAGGGAATGATGAAGACAACTGGCCCCATTTCAAACTGGAGAAAAAACTACCTCCTTTGTCTCATCAGGAACAGCAATATATACTCAAAGAAGCGATGATTGAATATTTTACGGTCAATGGCTATTACCAACCTCAAAAAGGGACCGAGTAAAAACCTATCTTTACACTCCAAATCTTGAAATTGAATGGAAATTTTAATTAAAGCAGCCCAATTGATCCTATCGTTATCAATTCTGGTAACCTTGCACGAATTAGGGCATTTTATTCCAGCTCGCCTATTTAAAACCAGAGTAGAAAAATTCTATTTATTCTTTAATCCCTGGTTTTCTGTTTTCAAAAAGAAAATTGGAGATACTGAATGGGGATTAGGTTGGGTTCCTCTAGGCGGATATGTAAAAATTGCAGGAATGGTGGACGAATCGATGGATACTGAACAATTGAAGCAGCCTGCTCAACCATGGGAATTCAGATCGAAGCCGGCATGGCAAAGATTGATCATCATGGTAGGAGGGGTTACGGTAAACTTGTTACTGGGTCTGTTCATCTACATCATGGTGATGTTTACCTATGGTGAGGAAAAGATCTACACCAAAGATCTTACCAGCGGATTATCGATCCATCCATACTTGAAGAAATACAATCTTGTCTCGGGCGATAATATTTTGAAAATTAATGGAGAAGAAGTTACTCATGTCAATGACATCAACAATGGCTTGCTGCTTCGTGGCGTGAGAAAATTGGATGTTGTTCACTCCGATGGACAAAAAGAAGTGATTAATCTTCCGGAAGACGTTGATTACGAACTATTCCAGGCGGGTGCTTTTCCAGCGGTAAGCCTTCGTGTGAAAATGGTTGAGGTGGATTCCGTAATGGCAGAAACTCCAGCTGAAAAAGCAGGATTAATGAAAGGCGATGTGATTAAAGAGATCAATGGTCAGCCAGTTACTTTCTTCGATGAAATTCAGCATCAGTTGTATCTGTCAAAGAAAAAGAATGCAGAGATCCTGGTACTTCGTGAAGACAGTCTTTTTTACCTTACTTCTGAAGTGGAAGAAAACGGAACTATTGGATTTGCTCCGAAAAAAGCAAAGTTCACTGACAAAGACAAGATCAAACATGTGTACTACGGATTTGGTGAAAGCGTTGGAAAAGGTATCGACCGAGGTCTGACAACGTTGAACGATTATGTAGGTCAATTGAAGTTTCTTTTCACGAAGAAAGGGGCAAGTTCTATTGGAGGCTTTGCAACAATCGGTAATATGTTCCCACCAGTTTGGGACTGGCAGATCTTCTGGATGACAACGGCATTTATTTCGATCGTTCTAGCATTCATGAATATACTTCCGATTCCGGCATTGGATGGTGGACATGTTGTATTTCTGCTGTATGAAATGATCACGGGTAAGGAAGCTCCTCAGAAGGTTCTGGAATATGCTCAGTATGTTGGATTTATCCTTCTTCTAGGGTTGATCCTCTATGCAAATGGGAATGACATTGTCCGACTCATCTTCGGTAGCTAACCATTCAGCATTGAATTACCTCAGAGAAATAATTTTATGACCTTTTCTCATTATTCGAAGTTTTGGTCCTTTTTTTGACATAAATTGCGCTAAATACAATTAGAAATGAAAAATATCTTTTTTACACTGGCATTTTCTTTCATCGCTGTCTTGAATGGATCTGCTCAAATGACTGAAGGTCATATTACGTATTCAATTGAAGCGTCAACTGATAACCCAGAAATGCAAATGGCAATCGCAATGCTTCAGGGATCTACAATGGATCTGTATTTTATGAACAAGTCAACTCGTTCAGAAATGAAAATGGGGACAATGATGACGATCACTACGATCACAAATGAAGCAGATGGCAATGTGCTAATGTTGATGGGTGGAATGATGGGAAACAATGCTGTTCGTTCCACTATGGAAGAACTTGAAGTTCAAAAAGAAGAGGCAGAGAAACCGAATTACGAA
>JALRFI010000060.1 GCA_023253775.1 Crocinitomicaceae bacterium | reverse complement strand
GTTTCCTTCCTGGAGAACAGATAGGGATAGAGCGAGTTTTTAGTTACCATGTCTGCGACCTTTAAATCGCCCAACTTTGCTTCTATATATATTGAGTCCGCCTTCTTGAGCATTCTATACGTTGAGTCGAAAGTTAGTTTTCATAAGTAGTAGTAGTTTAGGTTTTGAAAGGTGAGAATGCTAGTTCTCACCTTTCTTTTTGTACCTACTTTTTATCTGCATTTTTTGATTTTTTTAGATTATTTTTGCACTCCCAATCCTTTCAGGATAGAGTATTTAGAACTATTTTATGAAGAACATCCGAAATTTCTGTATCATCGCTCACATTGATCACGGGAAAAGTACTCTCGCTGACCGCTTGCTGCAAATGACTGGAACTATTTCAGACAGAGAAATGCAAGCTCAGGCTCTTGACGATATGGATCTTGAAAGAGAACGTGGTATTACTATAAAGAGCCATGCGATCCAGATGAATTACAAATTCGAAGGAGAGGATTATGTTCTTAATCTAATCGATACTCCGGGGCACGTGGATTTTTCGTACGAAGTATCTCGTTCAATTGCCGCTTGTGAGGGGGCTCTTCTTATTGTTGATGCTTCTCAGGGTATTGAAGCACAAACAATATCTAATCTTTACCTTGCATTAGAGCATGATCTTGAAATCATTCCAGTTTTGAATAAAATGGACCTTCCGGGAGCGATGCCTGAGGAAGTTTCTGATCAGATCGTTGATCTTATCGGATGTTCAATGGATGATATCATTCCCGCTTCAGGAAAAACCGGATTAGGTGTTGAAAAAATCCTTGAAGCCGTTATTCATAGGATTCCAGCTCCAAAAGGCGACGAAAATGCGCCTTTGCAAGCAATGATCTTCGACTCCGTATTCAATTCCTTCAGAGGAATCATCGCATACTACCGAGTGAAAAATGGTGTGATTCGAAAAGGTGATAAAGTAAAATTCTTTAACACCGGAAGAGAATATAACGCTGATGAAATTGGAATTTTGAAAATGGACCTCGTTCCAAAGCAAGAAGTTAGAGCTGGGGACGTGGGTTATATTATTTCGGGAATCAAGCAAGCAAATGAGGTAAAAGTAGGAGATACGATCACTTCTTCTGCCAATTCTTGTAAGGAAGCGATCAAAGGGTTTGAGGATGTAAAGCCTATGGTCTTCGCAGGTATCTATCCGGTTGAAACAGATGAGTATGAAGAACTCAGATATTCTATGGAGAAGCTTCAATTGAATGATTCTTCACTTGTATTTGAGCCAGAATCTTCTGCTGCCTTAGGATTTGGTTTCCGTTGTGGATTCCTCGGTATGCTTCACATGGAGATCATTCAGGAACGTTTGGAACGAGAATTTAAAATGACTGTGATCACAACAGTGCCTAACGTATCCTATCATTGCTATTTGCGTAAGGACCCTGAGAAGCAGTTGATTGTTAACAATCCTTCTGAATTGCCAGATCCTGCAGGTATCGATCACATTAAGGAACCGTACATCAAAGCTCAAATCATTACAAAGTCAGAATATATCGGACAGGTAATGACCCTTTGTATTGAAAAAAGAGGAGAATTGAAAAATCAGATTTATCTTACACAAGATCGCGTTGAACTTTCATTCGAAATGCCTCTTGCAGAGATCGTATTCGATTTTTATGACCGATTGAAATCGGTATCCAGAGGGTATGCATCTTTTGACTACCATCCATCAGGTTATAAGACATCAGATCTGATCCGCATGGATATGTTATTAAATGGGGAGCAGCTTGATGCTCTTTCAGCTCTTGTTCACAGAAGTAATGCTTATGATCTGGGTAAGAAGATCTGCATTAAATTGAAGGAATTAATCCCTAGACAACAATTCGAAATTCCGATTCAAGCGGCAATTGGTGCTAAGGTAATTGCTCGTGAAACGATCAAAGCACTTCGCAAGGACGTTACGGCGAAGTGTTATGGTGGAGATATTACCAGAAAGAGAAAACTTCTTGAAAAGCAGAAAGAAGGTAAGAAGAGAATGAGACAAGTCGGTAAGGTCGAGGTACCTCAGGAGGCTTTCATGGCTGTTTTGAAGCTTAATGATTAATTGTCAAAATTTAGTCAATAAAAAAGCCGCGTTATGCGGCTTTTTTCTTTAATCTTCATCTTCGTCTTCTTCGTCATCTGGTTGATCATAATCATCGTCTCCATTTTCATCTGTATCGTCATCGATATCTTCATCCTTCATGTCTCCATCCTCTTCAAAGTCATCCTCTTCAAAATCATCATCATCAACAACTGCCGCTTTTGGAGTTATTTTATTGATCTTGACCAAATAAATCACTTCGTCAGTTTCCCAAATCAATGCATCCAACATTTCTCCGCTAGGAGTTTTGATCGTTGTCAGGTGATTTATATAACCATCTGGAAAATCTTTCAGGATTTGTTTTTTCTGATCGATCGTCAGTTTATCATAGCTGATTATGGCTCTCTTCTTGGACATTTTAACTTAAATTTCTAATTTGTGAATCCTTCTTATTGGTATAACTACATTTTTTTTCAATAGAACAGCTAGTTCTGTAACAGCCCAAATCGTAGTATGCACTACTCTCTTCTTTTTATCGTCTTCGAAATAGATTTTTACTTTATAGTGTTCCAAATTACCTAAAGTGTTAGCTCTTTCTAATTCTGTTTTCAATGCCTTCACATCCTTTTCTTTGGACAGCACATGTTCTGCAGGAAAATTTAACCCAACCACATCTTCCTTCTCAATTAGTTCAAATCCACTTCCCATTGGCCTATTTTTGAGCAAAAATAAATGAAAAGATGAACTAAAACTGAATTTCACAAAAAACTGAAGAAATTTTTTAGAATTGAAAAAACAGGTGGAACAGCCACAAAAAAAACCCGCCTTGTAAAACAGGGCGGGTTATATTGAAATCCAGTGGTTTATTTAGTTACCTTACTGGTAAGTTCATTTTTTAAGCCACTCCATTCTACAAGATGCAATTTTACTACACCAACTGGAATTTTCGCTTTTACAAG
The DNA here is from genome assembly GCA_023253775.1 of Crocinitomicaceae bacterium. Lineage (GTDB taxonomy): Bacteria > Bacteroidota > Bacteroidia > Flavobacteriales_D > Crocinitomicaceae > M0103. The sequence continues at coordinate 18,758 of JALRFI010000060.1, read as the reverse complement.
CACTGGGATCTTGTTGGCATCAGAAGTAATCCAGAAATTCAAGTCTTCTTCGCTTTTAAAATATCTACCTGTTTGAACCACAGGGACAAATTTGTGACACTTGAATTTCCCTTTTCGAATAGAAATTTGCTCATCTCCCACATACTTGATCTTAAGATTATAAATCTCATCGTCCATAAAGCATTTAAACTCAAAAACCTTCCCTTTTTTCATGTCTTTAAATTCAAGCGTTCTGGCGTAATAGAAAGATGAGACCATATCTTGAATCCCAATCGGAATCTTGAACTCCTTTCCTTTCCCATTGTCTACTTTGTATTTATCGTGCTTGAAAGCGTAATCCTGATTGATCTTATATCCACCTTCATCAACTCTTCTCACAAAAAACCAAGGAAAGACCCCTTTCTTGTCAAGGTAACTTTCATAGACATCATTAACCTTATAAAATGCATTGAATCCTCCAAGAGTCCTGCCTGTTCCCACGGCATGAATCAATTCTCGATTAGCACCTTTCTTGGATGTATTCTTTACTTCCATAACTGCTTCACCAGCATCCATAAAACCATAGGTTACTCGATAGCGCAATTTCTCCCCTACCTGAAATGCTTTATTTGAAACCGAAGGATAAGTTACCTGTGTACTGCTGGTCATCATCACTACCAGCCCAAGAAGTCCTGTAAAAAATAATGCCCGTTTCATAATTTTAGGAATTAGATTTTGTTTCTAAACAAATGGCATGCCATAAAATGCTTGAGGAGGCAATCACCCCAAATTAATGAATTTCACCTTATTACACAACTATATTTACAATTTTACCAGGTACAACGATCACCTTTTTTGGAGTTTTCCCTTCTAACCATTTTCCAGCTTCTTCCAATCCAAGAACATGTTCTTCAACTTGCTTAGGGTTCAATTCAAGTGATAAATCCACTTTAAAACGCATTTTCCCATTAAATGAAATCGGATATTCAAATGAAGATTCTTTTACATGCTCCTCATTGAACTCAGGGAATTTCGCAAAGGTCACTGTGCCAGGCTCATTACCCAACTTGATCCATAACTCTTCAGAAATATGTGGTGCGTAGGGTGACAATAAAATGGTCAGCTGTTCCAGAATGGCCTTGTTGTTGCATTTTTGATCTGTCAATTCGTTGATACAAATCATGAAATTCGAAACACCGGTATTCAAAGAGAATCGATCAAGATCGTCTGTGATTTTCTTGATCGTTTTATGTAATGTTTTAAGGGCTTCTTTTGAAGGCTGATACGAGCTTAAACAAACGTCTCCATTTTGATCATGGAACAAACGCCATAGTTTCCTTAAGAAGTTATGTACACCATTAATTCCTTTGGTATCCCATGGTTTACTTTGCTCAACCGGCCCCAGGAACATCTCATACATTCTTAAGGTATCTGCGCCGAATTTTTCTACAAGCTCATCCGGAGTCTGAACATTGAACTTTGATTTGGACATTTTTTCTACTTCATGTCCACATACATAGGTTCCATCCGCTTCGGTAATAAACTCGGCATTTTTAAATTCGGGTCTCCAGGATTTAAATCCTTCGATGTCTAACTTATCATTTTCAACCAAGCTAATGTCGGCATGAATTGGAGTTACATCATGTTGATCTATTAAAGTACTACTCACAAACTTGTTAGAGTCTTTAATTCTGTAAACAAAACTACTTCTCCCCAAGATCATTCCCTGATTGATCATCTTCTTGAATGGTTCATCAAAAGGGATATAGCCCAGATCAAATAAGAACTTGGTCCAGAAACGTGAATAAAGCAAGTGACCAGTGGCATGCTCAGAACCACCTACGTACAAATCAACGTTACCCCAATAATCGATCTTATCCTTGGCGGCAAATTCGTTTTCATTCTTTGGATCGAGATATCTTAGAAAATACCAAGAGCTTCCAGCCCAACCCGGCATTGTATTGTATTCCATTCGATCGCCTTCGAAATAATTCCAGGCATCTTTATGCGCTCTTGCCAGAGGTGGCTCGCCATCCTCTGTCGGCAAAAATTTGTCTACTTCAGGCAATTCAACCGGAAGATTTTTGTCATCGATCAGATATGGGATTTCGTTTTTATAACAAACCGGAAAGGGTTCACCCCAATAGCGCTGTCTCGAAAAAACTGCATCCCTCAAACGGAAATTAACCTTTCCTTTACCAATCTTTTTTTGTTCGATTTTCGAAATGGCAACTTCAATTGCTTCCTTCGCCGATAAACCATTCAAAAAGTCTGAATTTGCGATCAAGGCATCTTTTTCTGCATATGCTCTTTCCGAAATATCGATGTCCTGAAAAATGTTCTTGATCTCCAGGCCGAAATGCGTTGCAAAATCGAAATCTCTTTGATCCCCACAAGGCACAGCCATAACAGCCCCAGTTCCATATGAAGCCAGAACGTAATCACCGATCCAGATCTGAACTTTATCTCCTGTGAAGGGATGAAGTGCGTATCCACCAGTAAACTGTCCTGTAATGTTTTTAACGTCAGATTGACGATCTCGCTCGGTTTTCAGTGAAGCCATCTTTTTATATTCTTCAACTTTATCCTTGAATTCGGAAGTAGTGATCCTTTCTACCAATGGATGTTCGGGTGCCAATACCATAAACGTCACTCCGTATATCGTATCAGGTCTAGTGGTGAATACCTCGATCTTATCATCTCCTTTTTCAAGACTAAAGAAGACAGAAGCCCCTTTTGATTTTCCGATCCAATTGCGTTGCTGCTCCTTGATGGATTCAAACCAATCCACACGATCCAGTCCTTCCAGAAGTCGATCTGCATAGGCTTTGATCCTCATTGACCATTGACGCATGCGCTTTTGTTCAACAGGATGACCCCCTCGTTCTGAAACACCATTTACTACTTCATCATTGGCCAATACAGTACCCAAAGCCGGACACCAGTTCACCCAGCTTTCTGCCAGATATGCCAATCGATAATGCTGAAGAACTTTTTCTTTTTGACCGTTATCAAACCATTGCCATTCGGATGCTGAAAAATCATCTTCAAGATCCGTTTCAGCATTTACACCAGCGTTACCGTTCAATTCAAACTTTTTGATCAATTCTGAAATTCGAAGCGCCTTTCCAAGGTCTTTGTCATAGTAGCAATCAAATAATTGTTTAAAAATCCATTGTGTCCATTTATAGTATTCCGGAGAAGATGTTCTAACTTCTCTATCCCAATCATAGCAGAAGCCCATCTTATCCATTTGGTCTCTGTAACGATTAATATTTTGTTCGGTCGTAACAGCAGGATGCTGACCGGTTTGAATCGCGTATTGTTCTGCAGGTAATCCAAAAGAATCATACCCCATTGGGTGCAAAACGTTGAATCCTTTCAGCTTTTTGTATCTTGAAAAGATGTCAGACGCAATGTATCCAAGAGGGTGGCCGACGTGTAATCCTGCTCCTGAAGGATATGGAAACATATCCAGAACATAGAATTTTGGTTTTGTTGGATCCTCCACCACTTTGTAGGATTTATTTTCTGCCCAAAACGTTCTCCACTTCGATTCTATTTCTTTGAAATTGTATTCCATATCTTTGAAACTAAGGGTGTAAAGATAGCAATTGGAAAGCGATTTAAAGGGTGCTGAACTGAACAAAATCGAAAGCAATATATCAGATAAGAATCAAAAGATTAACTTTAAAAAATCTATGCAAAACAGGGCAAGAACATCCAATTGTCTTCTAGTCATTCTTTTAATGTTGATGACTTGCACGTTATATGCTCAATCGGCCAAAGAAAAACAATTGCTTGAATCGATCCGAAAGGAAAAAGATGAGACCAAACAATTCCTTAGATTACTTTCTCTTGGCGAATATTATGCTCAACACAATATTCACAAAGCGGATTCCCTGAAAAATATTTTATTGACCAAGAGTCGATCCTATGGAGATTCGATCAGATACAGCGCCTTAATGTTTAGTGCTGAGATCAACGAATTGATGGGTAGACAAGAAGAATATTTCAAAGATATTTTAGGTTGTCAGCAATTTCTGAATAAACTTGGTTCAGATCAGGTGACATTCAAGATCTATCGACATTTAGGCTATTACCACAGTACTTTGCTTGAATTCGAGACTGCAGACTATTATTTGAAGTATGCATTGAGAATTGCGAATCGACAAAGAAACAATGCTAAAATAGCCGAGGCAGATAATCACATTGCATTGAATTTTATGCTTCAAAACGAAAAGGATTCTGCATTCATCTACACTGAAAAGGCAATTAAATTCGCAAGACGAACTTCCAATAAAAGCATTTTAGCTGAAAGTATTAACACACAAGCAAGAGTATACGCCTATTTTGGCCAGCTAGAGATCAGTGTGTCTAAAAACATGGTTAGTGAACAAATGGCAAGGGAATTAAACGACCTTGTTAAAGTTGTTAGATACAATAGAGAACTTGGTGTCTCTCAAAGGGCCATTTTAAATTTGAATGCGGCTGAAGATTTCTTCAAACAATCCTATCTTTTTGCATCGAAGATCCATGACAATAGACAAATGGGGCTTGCTCTATCAAATCTTGGTTTTGTATATTTTGAGAAAAAGGATTTTAAAAAAGCAATAGAAAATACCCAAAAAGCAATTGACCTATTATTTCTGATCAAAGATTACAATGGTTTAGGAGAAGCTCATAACATTCTTGGAATGATTTACCGCGAAAAAAAGGATTACACAACTGCCTCCACAAATTTGAACCGCGCTCTAGTTTATTACGAATCAACCGGAAATAAGGAAATGATCGCCGGTGTATTTCATAATGTAGGGACGGTATTTCAAAAACAAAAGAAATATGCCAATGCACTGATTTATCTTGAGCGATCCATTGAGATTCGTAAGCAATTTGGTTCAAGAAACCAAATCTACAATACGTATCGAGTAATGTCGAGTGTATATAAGGATATCGGTAAAACCAAAGAAGCGATGAAATATCTGGAGTTGTATATGAACTACACAGATAGTAACAGTACACTGCAGGCAGCTACGAAAATTGCCGAGCTAAATGAATTGTATCGCTCAGAGCAGAGAGAACGCCTTATCATTCTACAGGCTGACTCTATTGAAAGACAAAAGCAGGAAAAGGCCCTCACAGCAACACAACTTGAAAATGCCGAGCTAAGATCCAATTCCCAAATGTCCATTATCATTGCCTTTCTAATCATAATAGTTCTTGCGGGAGTTATTGTCTTTTTTAGATGGAATCAGTCCGTAATAAAACAACAGCAGCGTGAGGCCGAAATGTCACAAACATTGTTGCGTACACAGATGAATCCCCATTTCGTCTTCAATGCAATGTCAGTTATTCAAAGCTACATTTATGAAAATGATACCGAGAATTCTTCAAAATTCCTTGTAAACTTTTCCAGATTAATGCGACTGATCCTTGAAAATTCTCCCAAAGAATTTATCCCAATAGAAACAGAAGTAGAAATCCTTCAAAAATATCTTGAAACTCAAAAGCTGAGATTTGAAGAGCGATTTGAATATTCTATTGACTGCCTAGAAGAATTGCTATTTGAGAATGCCGTGATTCCACCAATGATCACCCAACCTTTTATCGAAAACGCCCTAGAGCATGGACAACTTCATAATGTCGAAGGAGGATTCATTCATGTGAGCTTCGAAAAAAAGGATGACATGCTTTCCATAAATATCATTGACAACGGCATTGGTAGAAAGGGCTCCGAGAAAAACAAGAAGAGTAAGGCTCACAAAAGTATGGCTATGAAAATAACTAAGGAGCGGATTGATAATATCAATAAAAAATACAAAACAGAAGGGCGAATGGAAATAGAAGATTATAACAAATCATTGCAAACCGGAACAAAAGTTTTAATTTCGTTACCTTATAGAACTGAATCTCTCAACTGACCAGATGAAAAAGGCCTTAGTAATTGATGATGAGAACCGTACAAGAGAACTAATCGTTAAGATGATTAATTCTTTTGGCCTCGTCGATATCGAAGCAATTCAAGGGGGAAATAATGTTTCTTCAGGTATTGAATCTATTGAAGAGAACAATCCTGATATTGTCTTCCTTGACATTCAAATGCCGGACGGAACTGGTTTTGACCTCTTAAAAGGTTTAAAACAAAAGAATTTTGAACTCATATTTATTACTGCTCACGAGGAATTCGCGATCAAAGCCATCAAATTCAGTGCTCTTGATTATATCCTTAAACCTATTGATCAAAAAGAGTTGAAAGCAGCTGTCGAAAAAGCAATTAAAGCAGTTGACGATAAAAAAGAAGATATTCAGTTCGAAGCACTTCAGAATAACATCAATCCGTCCATGAAACGCAGACTTGTTCTCAAAACACAGGAAAGCGTGCATGTAGTAGAGTTAGATAATATTATCCGTTGTGAGGCGGATCGAAATTACACTTCGTTCTTCCTAAGCGGCGGGAGAAAAATACTTGTTTCCAAAACTTTGAAGGAATATGAAACCCTTCTCTCTGGACACAACTTTTTAAGAGTACAACAATCTCACCTGATCAATTTGGACTATGTGGACAGATACGATAAAGGAAATGGTGGATCCGTGGTAATGAAGGATGGTTCTGAAGTACCTTTAAGTCCCGCAAAACGAGATATTTTCTTCAAAATATTAGAAAATTTTTAGTCGAAAATAATTCATAACAAGCTTTTGTTCAATTGAATGGCATGAATGTTCATTTGCCCAGAATCGAAAAATTTGTTTGTCTATGTTTGAGTTAGAAATAAGGAGAAAAAACCAGGTTATCTTCTTATGGACTTTGACATGTTGAAAGATCCACTGCTTGGAGAGGCAGTTTTCATTTTCTAGTTTGATTAAGAGTATAACAGTTCTTTGATCTTCAACATTCAAAAATTGTAACAAAGTTACCCATAAGAAGTAACCTGTTTTTTGAATAAAACTGCATTAGATTATTGCTTCCAAATACTACTTAAAGGAAGTTTGTTGTTAATACTAGTGAAAATTAACTTACTACTAAACGAAGGTTGACGAATGTCAACCTTTTTTATTTGAGTTCAATTCGATATAACACAGGGCGTGAAGGGGCTGCGTCATTTTCAAAAGATGCCATCTGCATCTCAAGCACGTACAGACCATCCTGGATCTCATTATTTACATATACCAACTCAGTGATTGTTCTGTCGAATCGTATATCTCCCTTTGTGTTCCAAAACTTATGATGAAATGATAATAGCCCTCCGTCATTTTCACGATCGACAGACGGTGTATCAATTAGTAAATGCTTGATCCTTGCTGGTGCCAAAAGTTCAATAGTATCAATGTCAAGATAAGCAGGATTGGTGTTGGAGTAATTTTTTGACTTCTTATCTTCTTTGTTAGGTAAGGTGCGGACGATAATTGCTTCTGCATTCTCATTAAAATGGATATCTTCAATAGTCTTTCGAGTAATTACCTTATCCTTTATACCATCCAGAGCATTAGTTCTGATCTCCGGTTCAATCGATATTACCTGAGCTAGAAAAAAGAAGCTCTTTAGGGTCCGATTTACGGAGTATACTTCATCAGTTATATGCCCAACACATTCCGTGTGAGTGCCGTGACCATGAGGATTAAAATAAATATTTCTGAAATTCACTGAACCTCCCAACTCTACTGACCCGGTAAACCCGTTAGCCATTACAGGCTCAAATGATGGATTATCGACATACCATGCCTTTGGATTCGAATCATTGTTTACAAGAACCAGAGAAATATCCAATGGCTTTTCTGTATCGATCGTACCAATATTTTCTACTACTAATCGCATAAATCTGGGACTAAGATAAAATATTAAAAAAAATATTAGATATCATGGTTTTATTTACCATGGTATATTTATATTTGCAAGAAACAAATAAAGACTATGAAAATTTTATCAATTTTTACTGCAGCAATTTTATTGACGTCATGTACGACTCAAGAGACTTACGAACTTTCAAAAGATGAGTCATCACTGAAATGGAGAGGAAGTATTACTCCCGATTATTTCCACACAGGATCGGTGGATATCATTTCAGGAAACATTATGATCGAAAACGATGTCCTTAAGGAAGGAAGTTTCGAGATCGATATGTCTACTATCAAAGTAGAGGATGAGAATTTACCGGATGAAAAAAAAGTGAAACTTGTAAGTCATCTTAAAGATGCTGACTATTTCAATGTGTCAGGATTTCCAAAGGTTGAAGTGATGGTTTCAGGGTATACAGACGGTAACCTTAACACAACGATCAAGGTTCTTGGTAACGAATTAAAAAGAGATATCCCTGTAAGCATGGATAAAACCGAAAACAGCGTTTCGTTCAAAGGAAAATTCGACATTGATTTTGACGACCTGAAAATCCCAGGAATGCAACCTGAAGAGGGATCAGAAGATCACGTTCAGTCCATAGTAAACTATGAACTAAACTTGACTTTGAAGAAAAAGTAATTCAATAGATTTCTTTGGTAAAGGGATGAAGTGATTCTTCCCTTTTTTGTTTTTTTGCACTCAATGAAATACGAAGCAATCATATTTGATCTAGGAGGTGTGATCATCAACCTTGATTATCAAAGAACAATAGACGCATTCCATTTATTAGGAGCAGATGACTTTCAGGAACTGTACACTCAAGCTTCACAATCAAGCGTATTCGACGATTACGAAACCGGTAAGATATCTAGTCCGCATTTCATTAATAAGCTTCTTGATTTTTTACCTTCTGGTATTAGCCCAAATAAGGTTGTGGCAGCCTGGAATGAAATGATCCTCGATGTTCCAATTCAAAAAATTGATCTTCTTGATCGACTTAAGTCGAAAGTGCCCATCTTCCTTCTCAGTAACACAAATGAGATCCATATGGATAAAGTAAGGCGCGAATGGAAAAAAACTACTTCGCAGGCTATGGAATCAAGTTTTCATCAGATCTATTTATCTTATCAATTAGGAATGAGGAAACCTGGTCAAGAGATATTCCAACAGGTGTGTTCTAATCATCAATTGGATCCTTCTAAAACGCTTTTTATTGATGATTCTATCCAGCACGTTGAAGGTGCCAGTTCTTATGGGCTTTGCACTTATCATTTAACTTCCCCAGATGATCTTTACAGTGTCTTTTCTTGACACAATTCGACAAGGACTCCTTCGGTCGATCGTGGATGCAAAAAGGCAATTAATTTATTATCGGCTCCATCTTTCGCCGATTGGTGGATCAATTCGAAACCTTCGTTTTTTAGTCTTGATATCTCTGCTTCAATATCCTCAACTTCAAATGCAATATGGTGTATTCCCTGACCTTTCTTTTCAAGATATTTTGCAATTGGGGAACTAGGATCGGTGGCTTCAAGTAATTCTATTTTCGATTCCCCTATTTGCAGAAAAGCCGTTTTAACATGTTCGCTATCAACTTCTTCGACCTTATAACACGACGTGCCTAACAAGGCCTCAAATAAATGCAATGACTCTGAAATGCTTGTCACGGCAATTCCTAAGTGTTCGATTTTTCTAAGCATAGGAAGTTTAGTTCTTGATGAACTTTTCATTGACGTTATCGAAGTTGATGTAGTAAACCCCTCTTAGAAGGTTTTCACAATTTACTGATGTATCTACACCCTTCTTAACAATGTTTCCATATGCATCATAGATCTCGTATCGAGTTTGAACAGCCTTACCTCCTGCAGTAAAATTAATAATGTCTTTCACTTTTGCTGGGCTTTTAACCACCGCCGGAAGAGTTGAAGAAAATTTAACTTCTTTTGATGTTCTCTTGGTCCCTGAATGATCAACTTGTACAACCCTTACTGTATTTTCTCCTGAGTGGGGAGTAATTTGGAATTCGTATGAATTTTTACCTGTAGTCCCCTTTCCTTGAACTTCTCCTGCTGTCACCCACTTATTCCATCGGTAATGCTCAATAATATAAGGAAGTTTCCCCTGCTCGTCTGTTGTCGACCAAGTTAATTTGCCAGAGGGAGTGACACTGATAGAAACAACATTGAAAGTTGATCTTGGTAAGAGGACTTCTGGGTTCAGAATCTTTGGTTTACAGCCATCATTGTGCTCAATAATGATAAAAACAGGTTCACCAATTTCAATGTTGAAATTTGAAAAATCGATTTCAAAAGCACCGGTATTCGTTCCGCCTGGCATAATGTCACCATTCACAGTTACCTTGGTTGCACAATAACCAAAACCTTCATCATCCATAGGATTCTGAACGTACAAGTTTTTTCCCTGGTAGGTCCCCTCAATAGAGAGAGAGCCGAAACTCATGAAGGTGATCAGTGCAGAAACAAGAACAATAAAAAATTCTTTCATGAACTACAGTATAACAGCGGGTTCAAAATGTCTACGCAATATTAGTTGCATTTTTTCTATTTAACAAATAAAAGCAGCTTTTTTTGAGACTTCTGAAAAGCCTTTCTCAGTGAAGAAAATCGATGAATTATCGTAACATTCAGTGGGGATTAATCTGATGCTGCTTTCTAAGTGATAATTTTCCATTTTTATTTTGTATTCTTGTAGGTACATCGAATTGCTATTCAAAAATGAAGACTTTCGGGGCTTTTATCCTTTTGGCATATTTCCTATTCTCTTGCTCAGCTGATTCCAAGAAACAGTTCGAGTATGCTGGCGGCTCTTTAAAAATGGCAGTAGAAATAGAGCCCTCTACTCATATTGCTCGAGATGTAACGGATTATTACACCGCGACCGTTTTGGGTCAAGTTGTTGAAGGACTAATTTCAATTGACCCTAAATCATTGAAGATTATTCCTCAAATTGCCGAAGGATGGGATATAAGTAATGATGGTTTGTTGTATACATTTACAATTAGGGATAATGTCCTTTTTCATCCGCACGAGCTTCTTGTCTCTGAAAAAGACAGAAAGCTTTCCCTAAATGACGTTGTAAAATCAGTGGAAAAATCCTGTTCTCCAGGTCAAGATGGTGACGCCCCACATGCTTTCAGTTTTCTGTTCAAGGATAATCTGAAAGGTGCAAATGACTTCTACTCTGGGACATCAAAAACAATTGAAGGATTAAAAACTTCAGGAAAGAATAAAATAATTTTTGAATTGCTTCAAAAGGATGATAACTTCCTTTTCAAAATGGCAAATATTTGCGGAGCAATCTCGCCTGCAAAACTCATTGCTGCAAATCGAGAAGCTGATCTTATCGGAACCGGTCCATTTATCTTCAAAGGATATGTTAGTGGCGTTATTAAAAAAGCAATACTTGTTAAGAATGAGGATTATTATCTTACGGATGACTTAGGAAACGCCTTACCTTATCTGGACACGTTAACATTCGTTTTCCAGGGCAGAAAACTTGATCAGCTCGAAATGTTCTTGAATCATGAGACTGATCTGATCACTGAACTACCTCCCAGTAGGATTACAACGATGTTGGAAGGAAGGATCAAAGATTTTAATTCGAGCCCCCCCTTGTTTGTCATGTACAACAATCCTCTATTGTCGACTCATTATTACTTCTTTAACATGAATGATCCACGCTTTAAAAACGTAAAAGTTAGGCAAGCGTTCAATTGTGCCATCAACAAGGAAAAGTTAGGAAGAGAAGTGTTGAGAAATCAATATTATGAGCTCGGGTACTTTGGAATCGTTCCACCAATTAGCTCCTCATTCAGAGGATACGACTTCAATGGTGTGCGAGAAGCATCCTACGACTTTGATCCGGAAAAGGCGAAAAAACTACTTGCTGAAGCTGGCTATCCAAATGGAAAAGGATTTGGCTCTGTAAACCTCCGATACAACATTGGAGATATCCATTCTGCCGTTGCTGACGAATTTGCCCAACAGATCTTTCAAGTTTTAAACATCAATGTTAATATTGACGGTTCTACTTTCGAACAGAAAGATCTCGACGCATCCAAAGGAAAGGGAGATATCTTCAGAAGTGCTTGGGCGGGTGACTATCCAAATCCCGAGACGTTTTTAAGTAATTTCTATGGTAAATGGGTTCCTGAAAATGTAAATGAACTTTCAAGTGTAAATCAGTCTCGTTATAAAAATTCTTTGTTCGATCAATTGTTCGAACATGCGAAAAATAGTTCCAAACTATCAGAAGCGATGGCGTATTATGCCAAAGCAGAGCGAGTCCTAATGCAGGATCCACCATTGATACCAATGTGGTATAGTGGAGATATTCAGATCGTATATTCTGACATTCGAAATCTTCATTTTAATTCACTAAATCAATTTCAGTTCAGAGAGGTATATAAAAAACCATTGACTGAAGGAGAGTATCAAAAACAAATCAAAGAAATCAGTAAATGATCAAAAACAACAAAACTACGCTATTAGTTCTATTCCTATTCTTCGTTTCAATTGGGCAAGCTTTTGCTCAGCCTACTCAAACCGTAAGAGGAAAATTGATCGATTTTGAAACAAAGTATCCTCTGATAGGGGCAAAAATCCAAATTTTCACAACCGACAGTATAGTCGGCCTTCGAGCTATCTCAGACCCTGATGGCGCTTTCCAGATTAAAAATGTCCCAACCGGAAAACATCAGCTCGAGGCTACTTTGATGACCTATGATCCGAAAGTAATTACGATCGAGGTTATTTCTGGAAAGGAGACCGTGGTTGAAATCCCAATGATGGAGTCCTATCAGGAACAAGCAGAGGTTACCGTTTCTGCACGTAAAAAAGGAGAAGTGATCAACGAGCTTGCAACGATCTCAGCACAGCAATTCAGTGTTGAAGAAACGAACAGATATCCAGGTTCACGAATGGACCCTGCTAGAATGGCATCCAATTTTGCCGGAGTGCAAGGCGCTGATGATTCTCGTAACGATATAGTAATTAGAGGAAATTCCCCCCTTGGGGTCGTGTGGAAAGTGGAAGGGATTGACATTCCAAATCCTTCACATTTTGCAATTTCAGGAAGTACAGGTGGTCCGGTTTCAATCCTTAACAATAAAATCCTTGGGAATTCTGATTTCTTCATGAGTGCCTTCCCAGCTGAATACGGAAACTCAACTTCAGGAGTTTTCGATCTGAAGCTGAGGAATGGGAACAACAATCAGCATGAGTTTACCGGCCAATTTGGATTTTTAGGTACTGAATTTCTGGCAGAAGGACCATTGTCATCAAAAGGAAAGTCTTCCTACCTGGTGATGGGTCGTTATTCAACACTAAGCTTGTTCCAAAAAATAGGTATACAGTTAGGAACGGATGCTGTGCCAGTTTATGGTGATGGCGCATTCAAATTTAACTGGCCTCTAAAAAATGGTGGCGCAGTTTCTTTATTTGGGATCGGTGGTAAAAGCACGATAGATATCATGATTTCTGAACAGACAGAATATTCTGCCGAATTTTATGGAGAAGGAGACAGAGATCAACACTTTAATACAGGGATGTTTGTGACAGGATTGAACTACAAAAAGCCATTGAATGAAAAAACCTATGTAGCTGCAACGCTATCGTATTCAATGGAGCAACAAAATGCAGTTCACGAATACCTTTATGGACGATCACTGGATTCAACAGGATCTACGATAGTTTATGATTCACTTGGCCAAATTCTTGGATATACCTTTACAACATCGAAGGCTTCAGGATTTTTCAGCATCAACCACAAGTTCAATCGTAAACATTTGATCAAAGCTGGGATCAATGCAGATATGTACTTCTTTAATATGATCGATTCTACTCGTTCACCTGTTTACAATTCAACTTTCACAACACGTTGGGACTTTCAAGGATCTTCCTTAATGATCCAGCCATTCATTCAATGGAAGGTTCGTTTGAGCGAGAATATGGATTTTACTGCAGGATTGCATAGTCAGTATTTCTCTTTAAGTAACAGCATCTCTCCTGTAGAACCGCGTTTGGGTTGGAAATACAGAATGAAAGGAAATCAGTCAATCTTTGCTGGTGCCGGTATGCACAGTGGAACACAACCACTTTACACTTATACTTTTTTCCAAACAGACGCAAACGGAAACAGAGTGCTTCATAACAAAAACATGGATTTCACAAGAAGTGTACATTCAGGATTCGGTTATGAAAAAATGCTCAAGAAAAGCATGAGTATCCGTTCAGAAATCTATTATCAGTATTTGTATGATATTCCTGTAACAGTCGAGCCTTCCTCATTCTCATTAATCAATATGGGTGGTGGATTCGCGCGTTTCTTCCCGGATAGCCTTGAGAATACGGGGACAGGATATAACTACGGAATAGAACTAACAGTTCAGAAGTATTTTGACAAATCATTCTTCTTCTTATTCTCAGGTACACTATATGATTCAAAATACTATGGAAGTGATGGTGTGCTTCGAAACACATCGTACAATGGAACATTCGTTACAAATCTACTTGCAGGTAAAGAATTCAAATTGAATGAAAAAAACATTCTTGGGTTTGGTTTCAAAGTGACATATGCCGGTGGAAAACGATATGGACTTGCTGACATTCCTGCGTCTACGGTAATGAATGAAATCATTTTCCAGGATTCGCTGTTCAATGAACTTCAGTTCAGGGATTACTTCAGGGCAGATGTTAAGATCAGCTGGAGAAAAAATGCTGATAAGGTAACGCATGAGATCGGACTTGACCTGGTAAACATTCTGAACACGAAGAATTTGTTGAGTCTTGCGTGGGCGCCAAATCTTGCCGATCCAATTGCCACACCGATTGCGGAGAAACAGCAGTTAGGTTTCTTACCAATCTTCTATTACAAAATCGATTTTAAAGCGAAGAAAAAAGAGTAATTACCAAACCGGACAGCTCTGGCAATCATTTGTTGGTCGGATATAGAACAAATATCCAAGAGATACGTCAAACATGGTAAAAGCAAAGTTCTGCTTTGCCAATGAATTTGGGTCACTGATCCGTGTATTCACATTCATTTGCTGAATGAAGCCAGCCCTAAGCGTTGGTTGCAAAAACAAATGTCTGAAAAACTCCAAACGTAAACCGGCCTGACCAGAAACTAAAAAGCCTGATAAGGAGGTAGAACCAAGATCCTGCTGTCCTGAGAACAAATAGTCATTACGGGTCATTACGGCACCTAATGCCAACCCAAAATTCGTTGAAAATCCGAAGTTCTCTCCGACCCTGAACCATTGATCCGTTCTCATGGCTTCAAGGTTCAACAAATTCAAAGTATTCGAATAATGAAAAATGCTCTGATCAGTTATAACTGACTCGTTCGTGTAATTTCCGGTCCAGTTGCCACTGACATCAGCGCCGGGATTTACTGTACCACTCAACAAGGCCACATTCCTATCGTTCAGGATATAATGTGTTCTATCCCAACCCAGACTTAAGGCAAAATAATTTCGAATATAATAACCTACTCTTGCATTGAACTGGGCACCATAATTCTGTGTGGGTAATAATTCAAAATCATCATCCGAGGCCTTAACTCCAGACAATGAAAAATCATATCCCGGACCCTGCATATTCAGCGTGCTCTTCGAAAATCCTGTAGTATTGTATCCCCAAGACATGAAAAGTGTTCCTCGTCCCATGGACTGCTTTGGTTTTCTTTTCCATGTTTGACTTGTCGCAAACAAGGGGAATAGCGCAAGAAAAAGGACAACTTCTATTCTCATATTATCTCGAAATAATCTTGACCCACTCTTCCTGAGTCATAATTTTCTCCAGTCTGTAATGTGCTTTTTTATTGGCTGTATGCCATTCTGTGAGTCCCAGACCTTTCGAAAAATAACTCACTGCATCACCTTCAGTTACAGTTTCTTTTTTAGTGAACGGATTAAAATTCGTCATTCTGATGTGGTCGGCAAAGATCTTGGCTTCGTGTATTTCGTCCATAACCAGATATTCAGCATCCACTTTCTTTTCCTTCCTGAATATTTCTTTCAGGATCAATGTAGAGTCAAGGAATCCCTGGAAACGACTTGCGAACCAAATTTCTTCATCGCCCATTGGAATGATTTTATGTTTAAAAAGTTCCGTTTTGGTTTTTTCTCCATTACGGTTCACCACCATATGATCGATCAGGTCCAAAGAATCTATGTTGTAGTTCAATGCCTCGATGATCCTGCCGTCAGAGGTATATATTTCCACAACAATGTGTTCTCCTTGCGAATCTGTAATGGAAAAAACTCTATGAAACTGTTCATCCAAGCCATTCGCTACATCTCTGTATAAATAAATCTTTGGAACCGTATCCCAAGGATAAAAATACTCCATGTTCGGATTTGCAGATTGCATTTCTTGATTCCCTCCACATGATACCAATAACCCGATCAGCGAAACAAATACTACGAAAATTCTCATTTGGACATTTTTAAAAACGCTATTTCTTTTTCAGAAAGATGTCTGAACATTCCTCTAGGAAGATCCCTTTTTGTTAACCCGGCAAACTGAACTCTGTCAAGCTTAACTACTTCATACCCCATTGCTTCAAACATTCTTCTTACGATTCTGTTCTTGCCAGAGTGAAGTTCAACACCTACTTCTCTGCTTGTTCCATCTTTGACGAATTCAGCAACATCAAATTGTGTTTTACCATCTTCAAGATCTACACCCTTAATTAGGCGATGAAGGTCCTCCGGATTCACCGGCTTGTTCAGCTCTGCATGATAGATCTTTGACGCTTTATGCTTCGGGTGGGTCAGCTTTTTTGCAAGATCTCCGTCATTCGTGAATAACAACAATCCTGAAGTTTCTTTATCAAGTCTACCTACCGGGTATATTCTCTCGCGACAAGCCTTCTTTACAAGTGACATCACAGTCTTACGCCCCATCGGATCATCCATAGTGGTTATGAATCCTTTTGGCTTGTTCAATAACACATATCTCTTTGTTTCCGCATTGATCGTTTCTCCGTCGTATTTTACGACATCTCCCGGCTTGATCTTGTACCCAAGTTCAGTAATGATCTCTCCGTTCACCGAAACCACTCCGGTTTCGATCAAGACGTCTGCCTCTCTTCTTGAACAAATACCTGCATTCGACAAGTATTTATTCAATCGTACTTCATCACTAAAAGTTGGAAGAGGATCACCCTTCTTCTGTTTATCCTTGTAATCGATATACTTTCGTTTGTCTCTGGCAGAAACGCCTTTGTTTTCACCGGTCTTTGGAGCCGGTTTTTTACCTGTAGCAGGTTTTCCTTGTTTTGGTGAAGAAGTTTTCTTTGGCCCTCTTCTCCCGTTGTTCATTGTGTTCATCACGAGCAGAATTAAAGTGCAAAGATAGAGCAAATTAGCTTGCAAACAATGTTATGGAGCGAATGCCCCAATTATATGCTCGACTTTGCATCTTTTCTCATTCAGAACGATCGAGACAATATCAAACCTTGCTTCCTCGTATACATCCATTTTTCGAATATAAGCATTGGCGGTTTTTATCAGCTGACGTTGTTTTGCAAACCCAACCTGGCGCCAGGGTTCCCCCAGGTATTCATTCGATCTGGTCTTCACCTCGCAAAATACAATATCATTCTTGTCTTTGAAGATCAGATCGATCTCTCCGCGATCGATCCGATAGTTTCTTTCTACTAATTGATAGCCTTTATTTAACAAGGCCTGAAGTGCTAAACCCTCTCCTTCTTTTCCCAACTTATCCTTCTGCATTCTCCCATTTTTACCTTAAGATAATCAAAATTTACAGATTCCAGTGAACCGGTTATGACCCTATCTGTAATAAGGACCATGATAAGAATTTTGCTGTTTCTTCTTCTCTCGAGCACCTTTTGTTTCAGCCAAAAGACTCTCTTTTTGGGGAATAATACCGCTATCTGCAAGGATTTCATTGATGACAAGGTGGACACGGTTCAACTTCATCCACTCGAGGACTATGATCTGATCTATATCTTCTCCGGGGCAAGGTCTGTCTTGAATACTAATTTTCTACAGGAGCTTGACACATTCCTTACTCTTGGAAAAGGAATTTACATTGGTTCAGAAAACTGGCCCATGCAATCCGAAGCGCGCTTCCTTACGCAGCACCTTTTTCAGAAAGAGTTCTGGGAAAATCAATCCAATTTGTCATCATTGGGAGATGTCAGTGATCATAAAGTGATCGCCTCAGAGAATATCGATCCCGGCAGAAGTGTTGCCACCTTTCCAATGGACGTGAGACTGAAAGTGGAAGTCTGGCTGGGAGATGAGCCGTTGATTCTTTCTTCAGAATATTTAGGGGGACGAATTATTCTGGACGGTGGATATTCAAGATTCTATTGCCCTTTGAATAACCAAGAAAATAAAGTCCTATGGGATGAGATCGCTACTTTTTTGTTAGGGAATTAGATTTCCCCCATCAGCTCAAGCGTCTCTTTTGATGCCGCCTGTTCTGCCATTTTTTTGGAGGAACCCGTTCCTCTGCCGTATTCTCGCTCATTCACAATCGCAACGACAGTATATTGCCATGTTCCGGTGATATTATCTTCTGAAAGTACAGTAAAATCGAGCCTAAGCTTTTTGCGCTGACACCAGATAAACAATCGTGATTTAAAATCGATCTCCTCTTCAAGGAGTCTGTTCAGGTCAACATACTTTCTGAAGATGAAATTTTTGATTGTTTTCTTTACTGCTTCATAACCGCCATCAAGGTATATAGCTCCCATGATCGCCTCGAATGCGTTTCCTTCGATCGATGAAATATTGATCGATCGTCCTGCGTTGTAGCGCAAAATCTGTCGTATCCCAATATTTTCAGCAATATCAGCAAGGTTTTTACGACTCACTACTTTGGATTTCACTTTCGTGAGATGGCCTTCGTCATCTTCGGGAAAACGCTGGAATAAATATTCTGCAATT
>JALRFI010000046.1 GCA_023253775.1 Crocinitomicaceae bacterium | reverse complement strand
ATGCATCTTTTAATTTGATCTCAATTTCATTACCCCTTACTTTAATACCTGAAACACCTGCTTTTGGGAGGGATGTTTTAGACCGATCATGGAAATCCGCCGCACCTTCGATTCGATCTACTAACAAGTAGCTCATCTGATTAAACTTCAATCCTGAACATGCCATTTCGAGCACATACTTCACATCCTCTGCTGTGACTTCACGAGTTCCATTTGGAAAACAATCATCATCATGAAACTTTACTCCTTTTCTGATCTTAAATTTGAAAGTCCTGGCATCATCGCTAACCGAATATGATTCGGCAATAGATGGCACAACATTCATCGATTCAACATCAATCTTTAAAAGGGTTTCATAGATCTGGCAATTAATCCGTTGTGAATAAAGGTCCACTTTTTCCATAGGGAAAAGGCTTTCAACCTTTTCGGAGGACATGAACTTGAATTCACCCCCGTACATTTTACCCCCAATTGCCTCCTTTTGTTGTTGTTCTTCCGAGTCACCACAAGAGATCAGTATGGTTGTTAGAAAAGAAAGCGCCAAAAGTGAATGGAATTTCATGATCTTTTAGTTTAGTGTAAACAAATATATCAAAATAGCATATCAATAACCGACTTTCGCCCTAACCCTTTTCAACACATCCTGAGCAACTAAACGGGCTCTTTCTGCACCAAAATTCAGTTGAGAATCGATCTCATGTTTGTTTCGCATCAGGTGTACGTACATTTTTCGATTTAGTTCGAATTTTTCCAGAATCAATTCGTACAAAGCATTTTTTGCATGTCCATAGCCATACCCTCCTGCCAGATATTTAGATCTCATTTCATCCTGCTGCTCACTCGATGCTAATAACCTATATAAAGCAAACACGTGACAAGTTTCAGGGTCTTTTGGATCTTCCAGCTCTTTATTATCTGTTAGGATCGAATTGATCTGCTTCTTCAATTGTTTTTCCGGTAAAAATATGTCGATGTAGTTGTTTCTTGATTTGCTCATCTTCTCTCCATCAGTTCCAGGGATCAGCATAGTGGATTCCTGCACCTTATCCTTAGGTAGAACAAAAGTTTCTCCCATTTTACTGTTAAAACGAGCCCCCACATCTCGAGTCATTTCTAAGTGCTGTAGTTGATCTTTACCCACCGGCACAATCTCCGCGTCATATAACAAAATATCAGCGGCCATTAGCATTGGGTAAGAGAACAATCCGCCATTCACATCCTCCAAACGATCTTTTTTGTCTTTGAAAGAATGGGCAAGCTCCATTCTGCTGAACGGAAAATAGCAAAGCAAATACCACATAAGTTCAGTAACTTCCGGAACATCACTTTGACGATAAAAAACTGTTTTTGAAGGGTCTATACCAAAAGAAAGCCAGGTCGCCGCAGTAGAATAGGTGTTTTCGCGAAGCAGATCTCCGTCTTTGATCTGAGTCAATGAATGCATATCAGCAATGAAAAGGAAAGACTCGTTCAAAGGGTCATTTGCCATTTCGACTGCAGGAATGATCGCTCCCAAAATATTCCCCAAGTGCGGGGTTCCTGTACTTTGAATTCCGGTGAGTATTCTCGCCATATCTTCTCCATTTTTCAACGAAAATACTTAATTTCGGGGGAAACCTGACACACTACTGTGCCGGACAATGTATATATTTTAAATTTGTTCTATGCGGATCGTGACGGGAGTATTATCACTGTTTTGGAAACTATACATCGGTATTGTTTTCACCGCTTTTGCCATATTACTTTACCCCTTCTTTCTAGCCCTTTTATCTCGTCCGCAGTGGAAAAAGAAAAGCTTCAAACTGTTCGTTTTCTGGAGTTGGATGATGCGAATCATCTGTTTTTATCATGTTAAACGAATTGAAGCTCATCCACTGCCCGAGGGGCCATATATTATCGTCGCGAATCATTCTAGCTACCTGGACATTTTCTTCATGCACTCGACCCTTCCGGGACATCCGTTCCTATTCCTTGGTAAGGCTGAATTATTGAAATACCCAATTATTTCAACGTATTTCAAAGGATTGAACATTCCCGTTTACCGTAAGGATCGTTCAAAAGCAGGACGTTCATTCGTAAAAGCACGTGAAGCAGTTGCCGAGGGCTGGTCGATCGTCATCTTTCCCGAAGGAGGAATTCCTGACAACGATAATC
Source organism: Crocinitomicaceae bacterium (assembly GCA_023253775.1). Lineage (GTDB taxonomy): Bacteria > Bacteroidota > Bacteroidia > Flavobacteriales_D > Crocinitomicaceae > M0103. Next base: position 1,045 of record JALRFI010000046.1, on the reverse strand, counting down.
CTAAAATGGTTCCATTTAAAGCCGGTGCGTTTAAATTGGCAAAACAGCTGGGCTTACCTATTGTTCCGCTAACCTTCACAAACAACTATCATCTCTTTTCTGACCCGACTGATCTCCTTGGACCTGCGCATCCGGGAATATCTCGACTTTACATTCATCCCTTCATCTCAAAAGAAACAGTAAATGAAATGTCAGACAAGGAGCTTTCGCAGCAATGTTTTGAGGTCATCAATGATCCTATAATGAAGGAACATCCACATCTTTCAGTATAAACATTTTCTAATTACTTTTGCATCATGAAAATCACCGAAGAAATTGTAGACCATATCGCACACCTTGCCAGACTCCGCTTCCCGGGAAACCAAAAGGAAGAGATCAAAGCGGATATGGAAAAGATCACCAATTTCATGGATAAGTTGAGCGAAGTAGATACTGAAAATGTGGAGCCTTTAATTTTTATGACAGAAGAATTGAATAAGCTTCGTGAGGATGAAGTGAAAATTGACATTTCAAAGGATGACGCCTTAAAGAATGCTCCTAAAAAAGATTCTGATTACTTCAGAATTCCCAAAGTTCTCGATAAATAGTCGGTTATTTAGATTCCCGTATAGACAAATCCTTCTCGACAAACCAACTCCAATAAAAGCGGTCGCCTAAGCGAGAAAATCATTGATTCCCTAAGCCAAAATGTAAATTCTTGGCAAGCCCCTGTGACCAGCAAAAGAACACAAGGCAAGTAAAGCATTCCTTCGATTGAGTCTTCAGCCAGGCAAAAATTGAAAAAGACACAAAAAACCAAGCTTTACATTAATCAAGGATATCTGAACGCTCATCTACACGAAACCCTCCCGATTGTTCTGCAATCAATCTTTTCAATGTCTCGTGTTCCGATATTGTTACCACATACGTCTTGGAAAGAGTGTCGTGCCATCCCCTTTCTCCAAGGCAAGAAAGAGCTTCAAACGGGATGATTCGAGCAAAAGACCTTCCCAAAAGTGTCGAAGTCTCAGGTTTATTTCCATATTCATCGATCACGACTGAATTC
>JALRFI010000219.1 GCA_023253775.1 Crocinitomicaceae bacterium | reverse complement strand
CCGCGCGTTGGCAAAATGGTGATCGGTACCGTCAAAGGTTACATCCACTGTACCGCCATCGTGGTAGATCTCCGTGGAGAAGGCGTGCATAAATTCATACGTATAGGTCTGTCCTGAATCCAATGCGAATACTGGAGTGTATAGGGCAGAAGAATCACGCTTCTTGTAATTCGCATCAAGGTCTGTCATCCAAGCATTATTACCAGAGAATGCGCCAACTAATGGAGCCATGGCGGGAGTACCTTCTTCCCAAGATGTTAATCCATCTTTAACAATCGCATTTAATGTTAGCCAAGGAGCGAGAGTAGGGTCTTCAAAGTCATTGCAATAACTACTATCGACAGACATTATTATTTTGTCAAGTACTGTAATATCAGCACATATTTGGTCATCAGAAGGTTCTGCATCTGGCTTGTTATCTGGTCGAGACGTGCGTACACAAACGTTGTGTATACCGCTTGTTGGGTTTATCCAGTCTTGGTCAAACTCATACCAAGCAGTTTTGCGAGGAATAAGCGGTGGATTGAAAATTACTTTCTCATTGTTAGACCAGGTATTCCCACCATCAGTTGAAAATTGAACCAAACAGCTATCCAAAATCTTAGCACCTGTATTTTTGATTTGGACTTTCAAGTGGTTATTTTGATCCGGTACAGGTAAATACTCGACGGTCGTAACATCGATAGGTGCTGCGCTATTTTGAGGGGGAATATAAACCTCAACTCGATCAATGTTCCAACCATCTTTATTCCCCGAAACCGTTTTCAAGCGCGCTCTTAAGACTAATGGCGCTTGAGAGAAGTTCCAAGAGGCGAGGGGCCAAGTTGAATTCAATTGGCCGAGATTACCTACCCAAGCATTGCCATTACTTGCGGTACCAGTATTATACCAGTTCATACTCACTACATTCTGTGGATCCCAAAATCCGAGGGTATTCCAAGTACCACCACCTAACCATTCGATAATGGCTTGGTCGCCCGTTCCTAAATCAATATCATGAGTCAATTTTAATTCTGCTCCTGCAATTGTGTCAAAGCCAATAAATCGAGGAAAGAACAAGAATTCTTCTACATTCCCAGGGACGTTTTGGTTTGGACGGGATGCATAACCAATGTTACCATTGAATGCATTGATATTATCAGTAGCCCATAGGTTCAGATCGCCAGAAATAAAGAAACCTGAAGTGTCTCCTGAATTACAAGATTCAAAATCTTCAATAAATCCCTGCTGAATATATAATTCTGGCCAACCTACTGATTTAGTGTAAGAACTATCATTCCAATAGTTATTGTCTCCCGTTTTATCAGTCCAGGCATACAATTCAAACGTCCCATTGGGCCAGTTAACAGAATTTGAATTATCAGTTGCGATAGCTGTTTCACCTGCAGCAATAGAACTTGTATGTGTAAAGGTATAGGTTGTACTTACACCTGCCATATTTCCACAAGTAGGGGTTACAGTGTAATTTATTGGAATATTGGATTGGGCGTTCTTGCCGTAGTTCCTAATTTCAAATCTTACCTTCTTTTGAGCAGGCCCTCCCGTCAAATTGATGCGTGCCCCCGGATTTATCACAGACGTAATGCCTACATCTGTCAAAGCTTTGTCAAAAATCGCAATATCATCAATCGCAATGTCGGCGGCTATACCAAAACCTGATTTTTGAGCTATGAATCGAAGTTTAACTAAATCACCTGCATTGGATAAATCTAACTCATAGAAGGACCAATCATCTTTTTCATCGCTAAGCGTAGTTGTGTATGGTGCCATTGGATTAGACCAATTATTCTCTCCATCTTTAATCCATTGCACACGAATCGCTCCAATATCTGCACCATACATGTGATGTTTAAATTGTAAGACAGGTTGACTCATTCCTGAAATATCCAGACATTTGGATACTAATGTTGCAGAAATAGGGCTTATTCCATAATCACCTTCGGTAACAAGATAATTACCTTGACCACTAACATCCCTTACAGGTCCAGAACCTACTGTAGGAGTAAACTCTTTCCCTACCATAAAGGCGTAATTTCCTGAGTTACTTACAGGTACTGGTGAAAAGACAGTAGAAGGGAAAGAGCCAGGATTTGCAGCAGTGTTGTTACCTGGTGTTGTACCAGAGTCATCGAAATCAAGAACGTAAGGGAAATTATTATAAGGTTCTTCGTGGAAAATACGTATCGGTCCGATGGTGTCATTAACATTCGTAGTGTCTCCAAATTGCTCTGTATAAACCCACAAATCGTAAAAACCGTACCCACTCAAATCGGGACCAGTGACAAAGCTAAAGTATGTGGAGTCTCCTGTATTTAATGGTTTATTGGTAATGTATTCGGTATGCATTACGGTAGTAGTAATACCCGAAGTATTCGTGTACTCATACATCCAAGTTATAGGAATACTATCTGCTGTGTTACAGCCATTGTTTTGCACCCATAAATCTAAAATCTCATTATTTGAATATGCGCAAAAACCATTCTTTGGATTAAAAACATCTCTTAAGGCGATTTCATCAGATGCCGGTTCATAAATTCTAATGTTGTCAATTGAGATGTCTCCATTGGGGCCGATACCTTTTTTACCAGTCAGTCTAAGCCGAGCATATTTTCCGGTATATTCAGATAGAGCAACAGAGAAGGTCTTCCAATCATCAGTAGTTTTGGATTGCTGCTCGCCAACTATTTCCGCTAAGTTACTCCAAACACTACTATCGAATCCAGTGTCTATACTGACTTGTAGCTTATTTATTTGTGAACCATACATATGGTAATCAAATTCTAATATGGCACAGGTATAATTCGAAAGATCTAAGCATGGTAATTTGAGGTGAGTTACGTCATTATTGCTACCTTGATCACTTTCTGTGTAAACATATCTGCCATTACCGGAATTAGATGCGTCTCCAGTAGGTCCAGATAGTGCGGTACTCGTTGCTCCGGTTCGAACAGACCAGGCGTATCCGATAGTTTGTTCGGTCGGAATAACAGTATAATTTTTTCCGTTTGGCGGATTTTGTTCCGGAAAATTTCCCCTGTGCGATGTTCCAGTAGTTCCGGACCCTGTGCCTGGAGTCCAATATACTGAGCTTTCAAAGTCTTCGGAATAGGGTAGATTAGATGAGAAAGGGAATGTTGTTTGGGTAGTAATTCCACAAATTGGCGGTAGAGATGGTTCCCGCCAAAACTTATAAGTGGAATTCGGATTTGTTGCTAATGGACTGCGTACAACGTTTGGACAGGCACAGTCAAAAATTCTAACGTACCATTCAATAGTGTCATTGATACCAATATTTCCAAAAGTATATTCATAGTTTGACGAAGTGGGACAAATCGATGAGTTACTTGGAGTCATCAAAGAATCAGTCCAAGTAGTCCATGTAGAGATTGAATCTACATAACGGCGGAAATATATTCTTGAGCTATCTATACCTAAGTTATCTTCACCTTTAAATCGAACTTCTTGGGTAGGCATGTAACGAGCTCCTTCAGGCTTAGCTATTGGATTGACGTTTATCCAGTCGATTGTTGGTGGTTGAAGTTCACAAGGCGCACCTTCCACCATTAGATTATCCACGAACCATCCTGCTAATGAAGCTGGAGACGGGGTGCCCGTTTTATTCGTCATGACAAAGCGTATTTTACAATTGGCATAGCCATACTGTGAATAGGTGCTATCATAAGTGCCTAAATAATCACCTAGAGAAAAAGTTTCTTTCGCCCACCAAGTAGAAGTTGGCGTAGTACCGGAGTTCGAGTTACCGATGGTCGGTCCTTGCCAGTAGGGCGATAGCAGCGGTGACGGGTAGGAAAGTTCGTTGAACCAGCCTTGAGAGCTAAACTGCGCTATCGGTTTGGTAATTGAGGTATCCCATTAACAAGATGAGAGGAGTGGTCGAATGAAAAAAATCGTATGCGCCGCACTTGCGGTTTGTTTGTTCGCGGCCGGAAGTGTTTCCGCCCGCCTGGTTTCACCGCACGAGTCAACATGTCAGAGGCCGGGGAAATGATTTCCTGGTTCTGCAGGCGCAAATCCGGGGCAGCGAGCAAATCGAAATGGGCCCT
>JALRFI010000200.1 GCA_023253775.1 Crocinitomicaceae bacterium | reverse complement strand
AGAGAACAGAATTGGTGAGGACGGATTCGGCTTCAAGTTTGCCATGAAGGTATTATCCGGTGGTAGAATTGGTATTGCGGCTCAGGCTTTGGGGATTGCAGGAGGAGCATTTGAACTTGCACTGGCTTACTCGAAGGAAAGAAAGGCATTTGGGAAGGAAATTCACAAGCATCAGGCGATTGCATTTAAACTGGCGGACATGGCTACAGAAATTGAAGCTGCAAGACTATTGGTTTATAGATCTGCTTTAGATAAAGATGCAGGAAGAGATTATGGTCAGTCTAGTGCTATGGCTAAGCTTTACGCATCAAAAGTGGCTATGGAACAAACTGTTGAAGCCGTACAGATTCATGGTGGATATGGTTTTGTGAAAGAATATCATGTGGAAAGATTGATGAGGGATGCAAAGATCACTCAGATCTATGAAGGGACATCAGAAGTCCAGAAAATTGTGATCTCAAGGGGGATCATCGGTTAATCTGAATTTTGTAGACATAAAAAAGGAGGGGAAACCCTCCTTTTTTTGTTATAGATCATTTTCAAGTGTCTCGAGTCCAATTCCTCGTGAACCTTTCAGCATGATTAAGGTATTTTGAATTGGGTTTGATTTCAGAAAAGTAACAGCCTCATCTTTATCTTTAAAGGATTGAATAACTGCGTTACAATTAATCCTTTCAAATCGAGGGCCAACTGTATATCCTTTTAAACCACTTTTTTGAGCGAAGGATAAAATAGCCTCATGCTCTGTGTTTTCCTGATCACCCAATTCAAGCATATCTCCAATAATGAAAATCTTTTCCGGATTATCGATCATCGCAAAACTCTCAAGCGCAGATTTCATACTCGTTGGATTTGCATTATAGCAATCAAGGATCAAAGTGTTGTGGTCTGTCTTTTTTACCTGGGATCTGTTGTTTTTTGGTATATATGAGCTAATTGCTGAGTTGATGTTTTCTGGATTGATTTTAAACTGTATTCCAAATGCAATGGCAGCCAGGAAGTTGTAAAAGTTGTATTTGCCGACCATGTCTGTGTCTATGACGGATGACTGGTAATTTTGAGTCTTCCAGCTTAAACGTACGTAGGGTGTTAAACCCAGCAGGGAACCTTTTATATCACATTTGTCATTTGTTCCGTAGGACAGGTTGGTTGTAGATTTGGGTAAAATATCAGTAAGGATGTTATCATCTGAATTATAAATAATATGGCCTCCCATTTGTTCAACAGAGTCATATAATTCCTTCTTGGTAGTCAATACACCCTCAAAATTGATAAATCCTTCAAGATGTGCTTTCCCGATATTTGTAATGATCGCGTGAGTGGGTTCTGCTATTTCGCAAAGCTCAGCAATGTCTTTAAATCTGTTTGCGCCCATTTCAATGATGGCAATCTCATGTTGCTTATTCAGGCGGAGTAGGGTGAGGGGGACCCCAATATGATTATTTAAATTCCCAATCGTAGCAAGAACGTCGTACTCAGTTGATAAAACTTGATGGATCAACTCTTTTGTACTTGTCTTACCATTACTGCCTGTAATTCCAATGACTGGAATACTGAATTTTTTTCGATGGTAATTCGCTAATTGCTGCAGAAATAGAAGACAATTTTCAACTAGGATTGTATTTTTAGAGATATCGGCTTCTTGTTCGTCAACAATTACATATTTTGCTCCAGCTTCGAGGGCTTCTTTTGCAAATTTATTTCCATTGAAATGGTCACCTTTCAGACAAACGAACATTGATCCTGTCTGAATTTTTCTGGTATCGGTGCAGATACCATTTGTTTCAAGAAAGAGCTTATAATAATTTTCCATTGGTCACAAAAAAAGCCCGTCGAAACGGGCTTAGTTTTATAAAGTTATTTATTTTTTCTTTTCTCTTCCATAGTTCATACCGGTTGGAGATCCAACTCGATCCATAGCACATCGGAACCCAATAGTTGCTGTTGACTTATCTTCATCAAGATATCTTCTTGCGCCACCTGCTAACCAGAATGCACGATCTCTCCAAGAACCTCCTTTATATACTCTTGATTTATCTGAAACTAATGTAGTAGGCCATGAAGTAATCCCTTCAGGCTTAACTTCTGATCCATCCAATCCGTACTGTTCGTGCTGACTTTGATACATGATGAGATTTGCATCTCTTGTCGCCTGATTGATTGCGTTTTTACGGTCATCGTTCATGAAATAGATCGAAGACTCGATATCACCATCAAGATAATCGATGTAATCATCTCGTCTATAGTTTAATCTTCCTATGTTTTCCTCTTCAGTTACATTTCTGTACTTCAATTTTCCTGGAGTGTCGATAATGAATGCTGTAAATCCATCTCTCAACATTGAGATAATTTCAAAAGCGTACTCTTCACCATCTGGTCCTGTTCTAACTTCATCGGCAAAAATTCCATCGAACAACTCATCCTGAATCAGAGCCGACGATTCAATGTCGTGTTTGTCATTCTTGTATTTGATAGCAAGGTCCAATACTTCATTAATTCTTCTCATGAGAGTGATCTCGATTGAATCTTTTACATTGCCGTGAGAAACATAGAAAGGATCTGGAGCATATCCTCTTCTTGAAGGGTTTCTTGACTCAACGTTTTTGTACAGGCCAACTGGCATTACAGTATCGTTAGGGTCGTGCTTGTCAGCAGAAATACGTTGATAACGAATGCGCTCGAATTCATTTAAGTATTCCTTCATGCCATGAACATCGTAAGTAACCTGCTGTGATTTGATGTCAATCACACCTTCATTATTCAGTAACTTCGTTTTGTAAACATTTCCTCTGAAAGGTCTGAATTCATCAAAGTCTTCGGTGGATAGTGGACGATAAACATCCAGAACCCATTCCGAAACGTTACCCGCCATGTGATAAAGACCATAATCATTGGGCCAGTATGAATCAACAGGAGCTGTGACATCGGCACCATCATTCAAGTGACCAGCAACCCCCATATAATCTCCTCTACCTCTTACAAAGTTAGCACGAATAGCTCCTTGGAACTGTTCGTCATCTTGACGAACCCAGTGACCATTCCATGGATAAATTCTTCTATCGCTAATATTTTCTGTTCCGGGCTGAAGGTTTCCTACCAATCCTGTAGCTGCAAATTCCCACTCAGCTTCAGTTGGGAGACGATAGCGCGGAAGCAGGATACCATCTTCCATTCGAACGATTCTGGTTCCAAGTTTTTTACCATTAATGTTCGAAGGGTTTAAATCCTGTACATTTTTTATTACAGCTTCTTCGTATTGTCCTGCATAGTATGACTCTGTATTAAATGTATTCTCATCTCTTTGATCAACATTCCATGCAAGAATCCCTTCACGTACTAGAATATATTCATTAACACGATCAGTTCTCCACTTACAAAAATCGTTTGCTTGCAACCATGAAACACCTACAACGGGATAATCTCTGTAAGCAGGATGTCTTAGATAATAATCAACATATTTTTCCATGAATGCCAATGGAGATCTCCAACACAATGTGTCTGGAAGAGCATTCTTATAAACCATTGGATATGATTCATACGCTCTTGAGATCCAGTACAGGTATTCTAACCAGTGGAAATTGGTAACTTCAGTCTGGTCCATATAGAAAGAAGAAACAGTAACTCTCGTTGGACGGTTATTCCAATCGAACATTACGTCTTGTTCTGACCTACCCATTGTAAATGTACCACCTTCAACCAAGATCAATCCTGGTCCAGTCTCTTGATCAATAAAAGGAACTTTCTGGAAACCACCCGTTTTTGGGTCGTTGTAATTCCATCCTGTAGAATTTGACGCTTCTTTAGCACAAGAAACTAGGAACATAGCTCCTAATCCTACAATTGAGAAAAATCTGACTAATCGCATATTTTTTGTTTGATTTCTCATTAGTTTTCTACCGCAAATATATCCATTAAACGAATCCCTTATAAAAAGTTACAATAAAACTTTAAAAAGAAGGACACGAAATTGTTTTAAACGATACAGGTCTTGTTTTACAACTTAAGTTAATCCCCATTGATACTTCGTGAGAACCACCTGAAACACCATTGTTTAGTTTAGAAACTGTAACATCATAACTGTATCCTAGCTTGAATTTCCCTGTATTGATCCCG
>JALRFI010000183.1 GCA_023253775.1 Crocinitomicaceae bacterium | reverse complement strand
CGAAGTGTCTCATTCTCTTTTTTCATTTTGTATAATTGAGAAGCAGAAATCTTCTTATTTGTATTCAATTCGTCAATCAAGTTTTGGATCTTTTCTTTTTGCGCATTCAGACTATCAGCTTTAGACTTATCCTTTTTGATCAATTCATCATAGGTCTTCATCATATTCTGGAAGTCTGTCTTTAGATCATGTGACATGTTACCCACATATCCTTCCATCATCTTATTCATTCCTTCCATGTCAGATAGTAGGGTCGCGTTCTCATTTGAGCAATCGTTCAACTCACTATTCTTTTTCGACCATAATACAGCCATTCCTGCAATACCGATCAACAATAAAAAAATGATAACGATAAAAGGTGTATTTGATCTTTTCTGTGGTTCAATGAATTCAGACATAACTAATGAATTTAAAACAAAGGTAATAATTGATACGTCTAATGCCGAAAAGGGTTCACTAATTATTCACCATTTTTTTGAACATCCGAATAATTATTCATTTCACCATTAATTCTTCTTGGGATAGAAAGTATATTCTTGTCTTTTAGACAATCCGGCAGTAAGATATCCGGATAATTCTGATAACTCACAGGACGCAGGAATCTGCGCATGGCATCCACTCCAACTGCCGTAAATCTAGGGTCAGTAGATGCTGGAAAGGGCCCTCCATGTGTCATTGAACCACACACCCTCACTCCAGTGGGAACGCCATTATAGATTATTCTTCCGGATTTCTTGCGGACAAACTCAAATAAATCCTTGTATTTTTCGATTTCATCCTTTTCACAATGAATAGTCCCTGTCAGCTGACCTCTTAGCGAGCGAACACACTTGTGGATCATTCCAATTTCAGAACACAATACAACAATTGAAAAAGGCCCAAAAACTTCCTCGTGCATCTGTGGGTTTGAAAGAAAGTTATTTCCATTAACCACTAAAAGTGTATTCGCCCCATGTCCTTTATCCGTTGATTCTCTGATAAATGCCTCAGCGCCAAGTTTAACAAGGTCTGAACTCGTTCTATGAAAATTATTCAAAATATCAGCTCCAAGCATTCTTGTATTTGCCTTGGCAATTATACGGTCACCCAAAGAATTGATGAATTCTTCTGAGCTCATGCATGCTTCAAGAAAAATGAGTCCGGGTTTCGTGCAAAATTGTCCTGCATCATTGGTGATTGATATCGCAAGCTTTTCGGCCAGCTCATCTGAGTTCAAGGATTGAGCTTTCTTAGATACAAACACTGGATTTAAGCTTCCCATTTCTGCAAAAAACGGAATAGGTTCATCTCGTCTCACTGACAGATCAAACAAGGCTTTCCCGCCAGAATAACTTCCCGTAAAACCTACGGCCTTCACTGAAGGGTGTTGCACTAGTTTTTGCCCTATGGTAAAGGAAAGTGAGTTCAAATTGGAGAAAACACCTTCGGGTATATTGGTCCTTTTGGCTGCTCGAATGATCGCCTGAGCAACCAGCTCACCTGTACCAGGATGCATCGGATGGGACTTCACGATCACAGGGCAACCAGCTGCAAGTGCAGAGGCCGTATCTCCACCTGCGGTTGAATAAGCCAATGGAAAATTACTGGCTCCAAAAACTACTACCGGACCAATACCTTCCATACTTCTTCTGAGGTCCTGTTGAAGACCGTTATTCGACTGGGAAGTATCAATGGATGCTTCAAGCCAATGACCTTTTTGGATATGGTCGGCAAATGATCTGAGCTGATTGGTTGTTCTCGATCTTTCGACCCGGAATCTGGTTGTATCCAATCCGGATTCAAGACAATACATTTCCTCAAGCTCCATTGAAGCATCAATCTCTTCAGCGATTGCAACAAGAAAGTTTACCCGTTCACCAATTGATGTAGACTGAAAAAGCGGAAATGCTGTTTCTGCAAGAACACAAGCTTGATCCACCTCCTCTTGGGTGGCCTCAAAAAAAACTGTTGCTAATGATTCTCCTGTAGCAGGATTAATGGATTGGAACGTCGTAGTTCCAGTGCCGGACAGGTTTAAACCAATATAGTTTTTTCCCGTCAGCATGATTTCTCCTATGCCTCGCTAACAGAGTAAGAGAAGCTTTCCATAATCTGATTTGACAAGATCTTCTTACAAGCTTCTTCAACTTTTTGTTCTGCAGTCGCCATATCAGGAGCTTCTACAAATAAACGAACATGACGACCGATTCGAACACCATCTATTTCTGGCAACCCTACGTTTTTCATACTATTTGAAACTGCCTTACCCTGAGGGTCAAGAAGTGCCTCCAGTGGCATCACATCGATCTCTGCTTTAAACTTCATGTTGTTTTTGTTTGTGAATGAAATTTTCGGTAAACGATAAAATCAGATACAAAAATACAATTAATGGAATTGACCAAACCATTAATACTGGGATTAATATTCCACAACTTATTAAAAATATGTATCTGAATTCATTTCCGGTCCAGTGGAAATGTTTGAATTTCAAAGAGATCAAAGGTATTTCAGCTACTAAAAGTAATGACATCGGAATAATCCAAGCGGTCATGACATATGGATCAAAGATCGTAGAATAGAATTCATTCCCTGTTTTCCAGGTATCAAATCCCTGAGCTAATCCGAGAGGAAAAAAACAAAAGAAAAAAGTATTCAGCGGGGTTGGAACACCAATAAATTTTTCAGACTGACGAGTGTCAATGTTGAATTTTGCCAGGCGAAACATTGACATAAATGGAATAAACAGAGCGACAAATGGAAGATACATGATTGATGCGTCCATCATATTTGGTACCCCATAGAATATTGCATTCTGCCAATTCAACAATTCATGATGCACATATGATTGAAAAGAACCTTCGAAAACCGGAAATTCCATGTAAATAGATGCAATGATCGTGACCATCATCATTACCCCTGGAGCAAGACCGAATGTAACCATGTCTGCAAGTGAATCAAGTTGTTTGCCCAATTCCCCTTGTTGATTTAATTTTCTTGCCAAAAATCCATCGAGGAAATCACATATCAAACCACCAAAAATGGCAAATGGAGCCAGATCAATCCGACCACTTAATGACAAAATGATCGACAAGGCCCCCAACAGTAAATTGAATGAGGTAAATAGATTGGGTATATTGAACATTAGGACAAAGAAAATAAAAAACTTGCCATGGTAGAATCCTTAGGTTGATTAACTTTACACTAGCTCCGAATAAAAGTGAAATACAGGGCGAAATACAATTTTTCGGCTTATAACAAGTTTTAAGGTTCGGAAACAATTTACTTATGCTAAATAAAACGTTCGTCAATATATTCTTTCTAGTGCTTTTCAGCTCTGTCGCTTCGGCGCAGGACGAAACTATTGCACCCAAGTATTCCAATGAATTTCTATCCATAGGTATAGGTGCGGATGCTTTAGGAATGGGAAATGCAACTGTTGCTCAAACTGGAAGTGTAACTTCCGGATACTGGAATCCAGCAGGGCTTGCCTCAGTTGACAAATGGCTCGAAGTCGGTCTCATGCATTCCGAATATTTTGCAGGGATTTCAAAATACGACTATCTGGGATTAGCCAAATCGATCGATGACAAGAGCACGATTGGTTTTTCGGCCATTCGATTTGCAGTTGATGATATTCCGAACACTACCCAGCTTATAGATAATTCAGGAAATATCAATTATGATAACATCACCACCTTTACGGCTGCAGATTATGCTTTTTTATTTTCCTATGCAAGGAAATTAAAAATTGAAGGATTAAGCTTAGGAGGAAATTTTAAAGTTATTTATCGAAAGGTTGGTGATTTCGCAAAATCCTGGGGATTTGGGTTGGATGGTGGACTTCAGTACAAGATGAATGATCAATTCAAATTTGGCCTGATGGCAAGGGACGTAACCTCTACCTTCAATGCTTGGGTCTTCAACCTCAATCAAGAGATGCAGGAAGTGTTTGTTGCAACTGGAAATCAAATCCCAAGAAATGGACTTGAATTGACTCTGCCGCGATTGATCTTTGCAGGATACGGAAAATTTAATCTTGGAGAAAAGGGCATGTTTGCGGCAGGAGAAATAGATCTTGACGTTACCACAGATGGAAGAAGAAATACACTGATCAGAACTGGTCTAATCTCGATTGATCCTCACATGGGTATCGAAGTAGGATTTAAGGATATCGTGAAAGTACGAGCTGGTGTCTCCAACATGCAATACGTAAAAGACATCAACGATGTACAAAGTTTAAACGTTCAACCTAATATCGGTATTGGACTTAAACTTAAGGCACTTCAGCTGGATTATGCATACACGGACATAGGCAATGCGTCCGTAGCTCTGTATTCACATGTAGTTTCTTTGCGTTTAATGCTCGACAGACCAAAAAATATGGAATAAGTATGGTGAGACTTTTACTTTGGAGTTTTCTGGTTTTATCTGTTTGCAATTCACTTCGTGCTCAACAGTATGGTAATGAGTGGATCAACTACAATCAGAAGTATTATGCTTTCAAAGTATACTCAACTGGTATTCATACGATTTCATACAATTCCTTATTGAATGCCAACATCCCTGTCGGAAGTTTTTCTCATCAAAATATTCAGGTCTTCGGCCGTGAGCAGGAGATTCCACTCTATGTTGATCTTGGAGTGGATGGAACTTTTGGCCCGGGTGATTACATCGCGTTTTTCGCAGAAAGAAATGACGGCTGGCTGGATACAACACTTTATGATGACCCTACATGGCAGGGAAATCCTAAGTACAGCTTGTATAACGATACAATTCAGTATTTCTTTACCTGGAATAGTTCAACCAATAATCTAAGATTCATTCCAGAAACGGACACCGACTTCAATTCATACACTCCAGCCACTCACGTTCTTTCTGAAGCATCAGCCTTCTACAACAGCGCATACAATGAAGGAGAGAAAGTTTCAAATGCTTCAAGTTCATTTTATGTTCCGGGGGAAGGATGGGGGCGATCAGCAGTAAATGGAGCCTCGGGTTACACGCTTTCCTTAACAGCGAACACCCCTTCATTGTACACTGGTATTGACGCAACAGAATGTAGGTTTAAATCCGTCTCAGTCTCGAATTCAAATGCGACTTTTACTGGCCAAGGAAATCATCATTTACTGTTTACAGTAGGTAATGCAGCTGATACCATAATGGACACTATTTTTATAGGCTACAAAGCAATAAAAATTGACGAGATGTTTTCCGCTTCAACGCTTTCATCGGGGACAACGCCTCTCAAATGGAAGATCATTGGTGATCAGGGAGCAGCTACAGATTATCAATCGTTGAACTACTGGTCATTCTGGTATCCCCGAACAATGAACATGGCAGGGGCTAACAATATTTCATTCAAAATTTTAAATAATACTGCTCAGTCAAAGATCAGACTTGACCTAACCAATCTAACCTATTCAGATCCACTGATGCTGGTACTGGGGTCTACCCCTAGAGTTGTTACAATCACAAATAATGCCGGTGACCACCAAGTGCTTGTTCCCAATGAAACTGCCGGGACAGAGCAACTTGTTGTATTCCAGGATGCGTCGACGTTCATTAATGTAAACACATTTACTCCTGTAAACGGGATCGGTTTTTTCAACGACTACAACGCAATGAATCCAGAACAAGCTCTGCTGATGGTCTATCACTCTTCACTGCAGAGCGCCGCAATTGAATATGCGACCTACAGACAAAGTTCAGCAGGTGGCAACTACAATGTGATTCTGGCTAATGTTTCAGAATTATATCAGCAATTTGGTGGAGGTATCGAAAAGCACATCAACGGGATTAGAAGATTTTCTCATTTGATCTATGACCAGGCCAGCGCGAAACCAGTTGGACTTTTCCTGATGGGCAAAGGAATCCGTGAAGCAAACGTTAGTGGCTTAACATCAACGGGGCCTGGTTCGAGAACCAATGCAGCAAATTATGCAGCCAATTTGATCCCTTCTTTTGGACAGCCATCCAGTGACGTTTGTATTACTTCAAATTTACCAGGTACTACTAAGTGGAAGCC
Organism: Crocinitomicaceae bacterium; assembly: GCA_023253775.1. GTDB lineage: Bacteria > Bacteroidota > Bacteroidia > Flavobacteriales_D > Crocinitomicaceae > M0103. The sequence continues at coordinate 1,275 of JALRFI010000183.1, read as the reverse complement.
ATTGATTCCCACTGGGCGAATATCTGCCGTAAATAACCAGGAATTAAATGATTATCTGGAAAAGGTCAAATTATACGATGAACAACAGATTCAATCTAGTGTGTATGATACCCCAGAAAAAGACTGGCAAAAACACGTGATACATTTCGTCGGTGGTACCGATGCTAGCCAGCAAAATACCTTTCAGAATTACATGCAAGTGATGGAAAACACCATCGAGAATAAATTTTTTGGAGGTGAGGTTTTAACCATTGCGAAAGAAGATAGCGATCCGCTTAGTCCAGGAGAATTGCAAGCGGTAATGGACCGAATTGAAAATGGGGTATCTATAGTGAATTATTTCGGACATTCTATGGCAACTACTAGTGGTTTTGAGATCAACCTAGACCAACCTGAAAACTGGAACAACTATGAGAAGTACCCAATAATGATCACAAATTCGTGCTACAACGGAAATATATTTCAAAGCAATAGATCCAAATCTGAAGAATTCGTTAATGTAGCTGATTATGGGGCAATTGCATACATTGGAGCGGTAAATCTTGGTTTTGCAAACACCTTGTTCACATATTCTAACGAGCTATACAAGAGTTTTTCACTGGCCAATTATGGTCAGACAATTTCCTCTCAAATGAGAAGTGTAGTTGGCTACATTGAAGGTTTTGGAAACAACCTATATAACGAAAGTACTGCATTGCAAATGGTTTTGAACGGTGATCCAATGATTCGCTTAAACTGGCATCAGAAACCGGAGATCGAATTACTTTCCACCAGGGTATGGTTCGAACCTGAAGATATTGATCTCTTAACAGATTCCATTGAAATGTTTATCGAGTTGACCAATTTGGGAAGATCAATCCTGGATACATTTTCTTTAGAGATCACTCGTGATTTTCCAGGATCTAACTCTGATTCACTTTATCAGTTTTATATCCCTGGTTTACATTACAAAAAAATACATAGTTTCAAAATGCCGCTCCAGCCATCAATTGGTGTAGGTATAAATAATTTCACGATCAAGGCAGATCGTCCATCTTTTGTTGATGAACAATATGACGAGCTCTCGAACAATCAAATTTTAAAAACACTATTCATTAATGTTAGCGGTATAGAACCAGTCCTTCCCTGGAAGTTTGCCGTAGTACCTGAAGATAGTGTGACATTAAAAGCCTCAACGATAGATCCCATTGCTGATTTCAATACCTATCGTTTTGGCATAATCTTGACCAAAGAAAAAACCCTCTGCGCTGGTCAATCCAGCTTTCGCCGCTTCTT
>JALRFI010000127.1 GCA_023253775.1 Crocinitomicaceae bacterium | reverse complement strand
GACGAACGGGCCATAAATCGTTTTCGGTCCCTCAGGTACTTCTAACGTTTTGGTAGCGGGGGCCAGACTCGAACTGACGACCTTCGGGTTATGAGCCCGACGAGCTACCAACTGCTCCACCCCGCACTCTCTATCTGATCTATGATCAAATGCCCTGCAAAGTTAATACAATAATCCCCAGTTACCAACCTTTTCACCTTTTTTTATTCATTTTGTGACCGAAATCATGTTTTAATGTCCTGTCTATCTGTTTCTTTGTACTATGAGATTTTCGATAATACTCTTTTTACTTTTCGTTTTTACGCTCCAAGGACAAGAATTCAAATACGCAATTGAGATCGATACATTAGCCATACCTCAAATGGGGGGTATTCAATCTTTTTCAGTTGGGCAGTGGAATGGATACTGGTTAATTGTAGGAGGAAGATTAGATGGATTACATCGGAGACAACCCTGGGCATCATTTGACGAAGACGGGCATAATGGGGATTTGATCGTTCTTTCTCCCGAACAGAGAAAAGTTTGGAAAAGCTCGCTGAGCACTTTCCCTCAGGATTTACAGGAGCAGCTTGGTTCGTCGAACATTCAGTTTATTCAGAAAGACAGTACATTATATCTCGCAGGAGGATATGGTATCAGTAAACAAAAGGATGATCACACCACCTTCCCTTTTCTGACCATAGTGAATCTACCGAAGGCAATTTCAATGATCGTTGCGGGACAAGAACCATCCTTAGCATTCAAACAATACAGAGATGAACGATTTGCCCTTACCGGAGGTCAGCTCACCCTGATTGATGATTGGTTTAATCTCGTTGGAGGGCACAATTTTGAAGGTAGATATAATCCAATGGACAATCCAACCTTTACCCAAACATACAGTTGTGAAGTCCGACGATTCATGGTTGAAAACAAATCGGGGGAAACCCAGATCAGCTGGAAAGAAGCAATCAGAGATGAAAACCTGATGCACAGGAGAGACTTCAATGTACTCCCGCAAATTCAAGACGGAACACAGTCTCTTGTTGCCTTTTCGGGAGTTTTTCAACGTGAAATGAATATTCCTTATTTGGACGCGGTCGAAATTGACAGAGATCACATTCATGAAATCCCAGCTTTCGCTCAATATTACAACCATTATCATTGTGCAGCAATTGCCCTTCACGACCCAGAATCAAATAACATGTACAATCTCTTTTTCGGGGGAATCGCACATTATTATGATAGCTTGGGAATGCTTGTTCAAGACAATGATGTTCCATTTACTCCGGCTGTTTCTTTGGTGCAGATCGAGGGGGGGTATCGATTGAAGGAGTTTCAATTGCCCGTGAAGCTACCAGGATATTTTGGAGCAGCGTCTGAATTTATTCCGAATCCAAAGCTTAGATCCTATTCCAATGAAGTAATCGATCTTTCTGCTATCCAGGATCGCCGTGTATTATTGGGTCACATTCTTGGAGGAATTCAAAGTTCAGCAGCGAATGTCTTCTGGGTAACTGAAGGTGAAGGAAGTATTGCCAGCTCAGTTTTGTTTCCGGTGTATCTGACGAAGGTCGATAAAAGTGTTGCTGTTATCAATGAACAAAGTAACAACGGACTTCAGCTACAGGTTATGACAGATCCAGTTGAACAAACCTTATCGCTTGGTTTTCAATTGTTAGTTAAAACCGATGTGTTGATCACTTTATCGAAGGATAATAAGGTCATTTGGAAGAAAAAACTGAAAAAACTTGAGCCGAGTCACATCTCTAAAATCCTGAAATGCAAGAAATTCAAACGTGGAGATGTTCTTGAGCTGAACTTTACATCGATCAATTATTCTGTTAAGCAGATTTTAGTTGTCCGTTAATAGAAAGACCTTGCCTACCCCCTGAAAATTTCGTTCCTTTGCACACTAATTTCAGGAAATGGCGCACAAATCCGGTTTTGTTAATATTGTTGGGAGTCCCAACGTGGGTAAATCGACACTGATGAATCAGCTCATCGGTGAAAAGTTATCTATTGTGACTTCCAAAGCACAAACAACAAGACATAGGATCCTGGGTATTGTAAATGATGAAGATTATCAAGTCGTATTTTCGGATACGCCTGGTGTCGTCAACACTGCGTACAAGTTGCATGAAGCAATGATGGATTATGTCAATACTTCATTGAAAGATGCCGACGTATTGCTGTTTATTACGGATACCCGTGAGAATGACATGAATCATAAGGAGACTCTGGAAAAGATCCAGAAACTTCGTGTTCCGGTGATCTGTCTGATCAATAAGATCGACCTAAGCGATCAACCTAAGGTCATGGAAAGAATTCAGTATTGGCAAGAAAAACTTCCCAATGCAATCATTTATCCTGTTTCAGCACTTCACGGTTTTAACCTTGAACAGATCTGGGAAAAGATCCTTGAATTGATCCCGGAAAACCCTGCATACTTTGACAAAGAAGAAATTTCGGATCGTCCGATGCGCTTCTTTGTTTCTGAGATCATTCGGGAAAAGATCTTCATGCATTGCGATAAGGAAATCCCTTACAGTTGTCAGGTAGAGATCGAAGAATACAAGGAAGAAGATACAATTACTCGGATCCGTGCACTGATCATCGTTGAACGTGATTCGCAGCGAGGGATTATAATTGGTAAGGGAGGAGACATGATCAAAAGGATCGGTCGTGAATCTCGTATGGAAATTGAAAGGTTTATCGCCCATAAAGTCTTTTTGGAAACCTATGTTAAGGTAGATAAAGACTGGAGATCAACTGAAGCAAAACTTAAAAAATACGGGTATTAACCTGTCGGAATATGGGGAATATTGTTGCAATAGTGGGAAGACCTAACGTAGGAAAATCTACGTTGTTCAATCGACTGACGGAATCAAAAGATGCGATCGTCAAGGAGGTTAGTGGTGTTACAAGAGACAGGATCTATGGAAAAGGTGAATGGAATGGCGTTCAGTTTTCAGTGATCGATACAGGAGGTTACATCAAAGGTTCCGATGATGTCTTTGAAGGAGAGATCAGAAAACAAGTTGAAATTGCGATCCAGGAAGCTACAGTGATCGTATTCATGGTTGATGTTACTTCAGGAATTCTGGACCTTGATGAAGTGGTCGCTGCTTTGTTGAGAAGGTCAAAGAAGCCAGTTCTCGTTGCTGCAAATAAAGTAGATAATACCAATCGTGTTGGATTGTCATCAGAATTCTATTCTCTTGGAATTGGAGACGTTTATGATCTATCTGCAACCAACGGAAGCGGAACAGGTGAATTACTGGATGAGATCGTAAAACACTTTTCCAAAGAAGACGAAACCATTCTTGAAGAAGAAGGGCTTCCCCGAATAGCTATTGTTGGTAAACCGAACGTAGGAAAATCTTCTCTGGTGAACGCCTTGACGGGTGAAGAACGAAATATCGTGACAGACATATCTGGAACAACGAGGGATGCCGTCCATACGAGGTATAAGTCCTTTGGTTTTGACTTTTTATTGATCGATACTGCAGGAATCCGTAAGAAAGCCAAAGTAACTGAAGATATAGAATACTATTCTGTTCTGAGATCAGTCAGAGCCATTGAGAATTCAGATGTGTGTATTTTCATGATCGACGCTGAAGAGGGTTTACAGAAACAGGACTTGCACATCTACTACATCATCAAGGAAAATTCCAAAGGAGTTGTAGTACTTGTCAATAAATGGGACCTCATCGACAAAGATCAAAACACAATGGTCAAGATAGAAGAATCTATCAGAGAGCAGCTTGCACCTTTCAATGATGTACCGATCATCTTCACTTCTACGATCAACAAACAAAGGATCCACAAAACGCTGGAAGCGGCAATGGAGGTTTTTGAGAACAGAACGAAAAAAATCCCTACTTCAAAGCTGAACGATGTAATGCTTGAGATCATTCAGGCCACACCACCACCTGCTATGAAGGGAAAATACATTCGAATAAAATTCGTCCAGCAATTACCGACACATGCGCCTTCATTTGCATTTTTCTGTAATCTACCTCAGTACATTCCGGATTCCTACAAGCGCTTCCTTGAAAATCGTTTGCGTGAACAGTTTAATTTTACCGGTGTTCCGATCAAAATCTTCTTCCGTAAAAAATAGTGAGATTTGGGGCTATTGACATAGGAACCAATGCCGCAAGATTACTTATAGGAGAAGTCACTAAAGAGGGCAGTCATTCCTACGTAAAAAAGATCTCCTATACCCGAGTTCCTTTGCGACTTGGAGAAGAAGTTTTTGAGAGTGGAAAGATCTCCAAAAAGAAAACCGAACATTTCGTAAAAACGATCAAGGCCTTCAAACTGATCTCTGAGATCTTTGAGGTGAGAAAGTTGCGCGCTTGTGCCACCTCTGCCATGAGGGAGGCAGAGAATGCAAAAAAGGTGATCTCCAAGATCCAATCAGAAACTGGTGTAAATATCGAAGTGATTTCCGGTGATGAGGAAGCCTCATTAATCTTCGGAACATTTTTCCTCCTTGAATTTGATAAATCCACTCCTTTCCTTGTCATCGACGTAGGAGGTGGAAGCACCGAAGTGAGCGTTTTCGAAAAAGGAGAAAAGGTTGCCTCAAAATCCTTTAGCATTGGAACGTTGAGAATGCTGAAAGGAAAAGTGGATAAGAATATCTGGAATGAGATCCACGACTGGATCAGTTCGCATGTTGATCTGAATTCACCCCACCAGATCTTTGGAACCGGGGGAAATATCAACTCAGCGCACAAAGTTCTTGGTGGATCTCAGAGTGAACCCATTTCAATTGATCGCTTAGGTGGGCTGCTGGAAGAATTAAAACCCCTTACACCTGATCAGCGTTCAGAGAAATACCAATTGAAAGAAGACAGAGCCGATGTCATTGTACCTGCACTTCAGATCTTTACCTACATCATGAAAGAGCTTGATGCTAATGAGATCATTGTTCCGAAGATCGGGTTATCAGATGGGATCATTTATGACTTGTATAAAAAACAAAAGAGGGTTTAAGCCCTCTTTTGTTTTTTTAGTGTTTAACCACAATTGGGATAAAGTAAATCAAATCTTTACTTGTGATTTTTATTTCATAGATCCCATCTGCCAGAGCATCAATGCTAATTTGATTGGATCCACTTTTGATCTTTCGAATCTCGATCTCTCTTCCACTCATATCCAAGACAGCTATTTCTGCCTCGCGATCCGAGTTCAGCGTAAAGTTTCCATCATTAGGATTTGGATATAATTTGAAAACCTCTGAATCTAAAGTGCTCAAACTTGTGTAATCAACCAAGAAACACTCACTAGTATCCTGACAACCACTTTCTGAAACCACCACAGCATAATTTCCTGTAACTGAAGGCGTAAATGATTGACTATTTGCACCAGAAACTGGCGTATTTGTTGAACAGTCAATCCACTGATATGTAACCCCGCTGTTGGTATTCTGACAAGTTAGCGTGGCAACATTCTGAGTTACGGTCGCGTTAGGCATCTCTATGATGATGTTCTGATCTTGTGTCACTGTATTTCCAGAACCATCCGTGTACGTCCAGGTAATCGTGGTAGATGACATTATTGGCAACGAAACATTCGATATCCCTGAAATACTGCCTTCACAACCGTCAGATGCAGTGGGAATATCTAGGTTGTCCAGCTTACACAATACAGAAATATCCGAAAGATCAGCTTGATCCGGAACAGGACCGTCAGTATCCAATACATTGACATTTTGCTGCTGACTTGACTGGTTACCGCTATCGTCAGTATATGTCCATGTGACAACATAACTTCCTATTCCAAAAGGAAGATTTGCATCATTCGTAACACTGACTGCACTACAATTATCTGTAGCGGTAGGCGCTGTTAAATTGTCAACTGAACAGGAACCTGTTAAATCATCCAAAACAGTAAGATCAGGCACAGGGGCAATATTATCATTGATCGTGACAACTTGTTGTTGAGATGATGAGTTTCCTGAATTATCTGTGAATGTCCATGTAATAATTGTTGATTGATACAATGGGAAAGTCACATCCGGAGATCCGTTAATCGTACCATTACAATTATCTGTAGATGTTGGATGATCAAGGAAAGTAACCTCACACTGCTCAATTACTTCTGGTAATGAAGAAATGTCTGGTACCGGAGCAGTTGCATCTTGTACTACAACGTTTTGTGTTTGTGAA
>JALRFI010000097.1 GCA_023253775.1 Crocinitomicaceae bacterium | reverse complement strand
TCAGTGCGGTCACATCCCCCCGGACCGCCAGCACCCCCGGCGGATCATTGATCCCTGCCAACAGTTCCGGATAGTCCTTGTCGCCCAGCGCAATCCAGCGCCAGCCACGGTCGCGAAGTTGCTCGTAATGCGCTGTGAGATTCCCCGTGTTATCCAGCAGGCGGGCACGGTCTTTCAGCCCCGCCGGTAACAAGGGCAGGTATTGGGAAATTAGTTTACTATGAAATGGGGAAATCACTTCAGGAAGGATTAGGAGAAGTTCAGGAAATGATCGATATCTGTGATTTCGCAGTAGGACTTTCCAGACAATTATACGGTTTAACAATGCACTCTGAGCGTCCTGGACACAGAATGTATGAACAATATCACCCACTTGGGATCGTAGGGATCATCTCTGCATTCAACTTCCCAGTTGCCGTTTGGAATTGGAATACAGCTCTTGCATGGGTTTGTGGTGACGTTTGCGTTTGGAAACCATCTGAAAAAGTTCCGATCACTGCGATTGCATGTCAGCAGATCACGAAAGAGGTATTTGATGCCAATGGAGTTCCGGAAGGAGTTTCAGGATTGATCATCGGCGGAGCTGAGATTGGTAAATTGATGGCTGAAGATCAGCGCGTGCCTTTGGTTTCAGCAACAGGATCTACACGCATGGGTAAATCTGTGGGTGCTGCAGTAGGAGCTAGATTAGGAAGATCTCTTTTGGAATTGGGGGGAAACAATGCGATTATCATTACACCAACTGCGGATCTTAAAATGGTTGTTCCTGGAGCGGTGTTCGGTGCAGTAGGTACAGCAGGACAGCGTTGTACTTCTACACGTCGTTTGATCATCCATGAGGATGTTTACGATACAGTAAGAGATGCATTGATTAGTGCATACAAGCAAGTGAAGATCGGTAATCCACTGGATCAGAACAATCATGTTGGACCACTTATCGACAAGGATGCTGTTGCGATGTATACAAAGGCATTGGAAGCTGCAGTTGCAGAAGGCGGAAAGATCATCGTTGAAGGTGGTGTGTTAGAAGGTCCTGGATACGAATCAGGATGCTACGTGAAGCCTGCAATTGTAGAGGCACAAAATCATTTCGCGATTGTTCAGCACGAAACTTTCGCTCCGATCCTTTATATCATGAAGTATTCAGGAGGTATTGAAAACGCGATCAAATTACAGAATGGTGTTCCTCAGGGATTATCTTCAGCGATCATGACCAACAACCTGAAAGAATCTGAAGCATTCCTTTCTCATGCAGGTTCTGATTGTGGCATTGCGAACGTCAATATCGGCACTTCGGGTGCTGAGATCGGTGGTGCTTTCGGTGGAGAAAAAGAAACCGGAGGTGGACGTGAATCAGGTTCTGATTCTTGGAAGATCTACATGAGAAGACAAACGAATACGATCAATTACTCTGATAGCCTTCCGTTGGCTCAGGGAATCAAGTTCGATCTGTAAGATTGATATTTTTTTAATTAAAAGGGTGGACGATCGTTCCACCCTTTTTAGTTTATTTGGCTTAGGAAATCTGCTTGACGGGCATTAAATTCCTTTTACTAGTTTGTAACTCATCTTTTTGCCGAAAAGATCTTCGGGTTTCAGCTTTGAGAATTGCTTTAGATCAGGTTCCAGTGTGATCAGTTTAAGATTATCGGTTTCTTTTTCAGCCGAAACGGTTAGTTTTTTAAAAGATTTTGTATCGGTTTCATAATCGAAATACTGAATGCTGAAGTTGGATCCTTCAAAAGTGAGTTGAGCGGGCAAAAAATGACCATTTTCACTGAAATTGAGAATGTATGAGGTGCCGCTCGATTTCATAAGGATATTTTTAGAATCCTCACAAAGAATACACGACTGCTGAGGGATCCCGAAATAATATTGATCATCCTGTTCAATGTAAATCACTGAATCATTTTGTACGATCCCGTGAAGATATCCGTTGCTGGTTCTGTATTTGGAAGATTCGCGAACTGTTTCTCGTGAAATCGACTGAACCAAGATCGTGTTGGAGAAGATCCCGTCTTCGTTGAATTCGAAGCTGATGTCCGAACTGTCAGATGAATAAATACCGTAAAAAGGGCGATCTACATGTTGAATCTGTTTACCGTCAGGAGGTAAAGGGTATTTGAAATCAAATGAAACTTGTCCGAAAACAGTAAATTGGCTGATAAGAAAAAGGAATATGGTTAATCGCATGGTCATCTTCTGTCAAAAATTGTACTACAATTCTGACCTTTTTTACTAACTTAAATAGAAAACGGAAAATTATGCAAAAAAGGTGGCTTGTCAAAACACCGCTGGAAAGTACAGTTGTTGATGAATTTCGTTCAACGATCAAAGTAGATCGTGTGATCGGAGAGTTGTTGTTGAAGAGAGGAGTGGATAGTTATGAGAAAGCGGAAGAATTTTTCAATCCCAGCCTGGAAGAGTTGCACGATCCTTTTTTAATGAAAGGAGTACATGAAGCAGTTAGCCGATTGGAGGCAGCAGTGAATGCGGAAGAAAAGATCATGTTGTTTGGTGATTATGATGTTGATGGTACCACTGCAGTCGCCTTGATGTATAGTGTGTTAGCTCAAATTACCAATGTAGATTTTTACATTCCGGACCGGTATACCGAAGGATATGGTTTGAGTCAGAAAGGGATCGACAATGCCATAGAAACCGATTGCAGTCTGATGATTACGCTGGATTGTGGTATCCGTTCGGTTGAGTTGATCGCTTATGCAAAAGAAAATGGTCTGGAGGTGATTGTATGTGATCATCATGAGCCTGGAACTACTTTACCCGATTGTATTGTTTTGGATCCGAAGCAAGCAGGTTGTGAGTATCCCTGTAAAGAGCTATCAGGTTGTGGAGTTGGCTTTAAGTTACTTCAGGCACTGTCAACAAAGTTTACCGGTTTGCAAGATGCACTGATGAAACATCTGGATCTTGTTGCTGTCAGTATCGGAGCCGACATTGTGGATGTGACAGGAGAAAACCGAATCCTGGCCTATCATGGTCTGGCCTTTTTGAACGAAAAACCCAGAAATTCTTTTAAGGCGCTGATCGAGATCGCTCAGCGGGAATTTCCGTTGTCATTGACAGATGTTGTCTTTACCATTGCTCCAAGGATCAATGCTGCCGGACGATTGAGGTCGGGCAGGTATGCAGTTCAGCTAATGATCAGTGATGACGAAGAAGAGATCCGAAAGCTTGCCTTTGAGATTGACTCCGATAACAAAGAAAGAAGGGAGATCGATCAGCTCATTACCAGGGAAGCCATTGATATATTGGAGGAACGCAAGGAATTCGTAAACAGAAAATCAACGGTTGTTTTTAAAGAAGACTGGCACAAAGGTGTGGTTGGTATTGTAGCGTCACGGCTGGTGGAAAAGTATTTCAAGCCAACTGTTGTCATGACGGAATCCAACGGAAAGGCAACCGGTTCAGCAAGAACTGTGAATGATTTTGACATTCATCATGCCTTGACTCAATGTGAACATTTATTGGTACAATATGGAGGTCATACACATGCCGCCGGTTTGATCATGGAGCTGGATAAAATAGATGAATTCATAGATACTTTTGAAAAGGTTGTTCAGGAATTACTGCAGGTCGAAGATGAGAGTCCGGAAGAGATCGTGGAAATGGAGATCAGCTTTGATCAGATCTTCACGGAAGGGGAAAACCGCATGAAAGTTCCGAGACTGAAGAGGATCCTCAATCGTTTTGAGCCTCATGGACCTGGAAATATGAAACCAGTATTTCTGTCTAAAAATGTATTTGTGATGGATTGCAAAGTGCTTAAAGAAAAACACCTTAAGCTAAGTTTGATACAGCCGGATAATGATGTTAGAATGGAAGCGATTGGATTTAATATGATCGATAAATACGAAGAGATCGGCTCAGGAATTCCGTTCGAGATGTTATATACCATTGAGACCAATAAGTGGCAAGAAAGGGAAACCATTCAGCTAAATCTGAAGGACCTTCGGACCATGATCTGAAAAAATTATATCTTAGTTCAAATCAAAATTTATAATTTATGAAACGAGTAATACTATTAGTTGTCCTGATTTTAGGATTGAGCACTGTGCAAGCACAAATAGACGGTGGAACCATGTTGGCAGGAGGAAGCGCAACATTTAATCATTACAGCAATAAAGATCTTAATGTTAAATCAACTTATTTATCGATTCAACCTCAATTTGGTTTAGCTTTTGCTGATAATTTTGTTGCTGGGGCCTGGTTTAGCTTTTCCAGCTTTACCAATGTTTCTTCTTGGTCTGTCGCACCATTCCTACGCTATTATATGAAGAATTTTTTCATACAAACAGGGTATGGTTATTCTAGAACAGGAGATGTAGGTCAGTCTTTGTTTGACCTTGAACTGGGATATGCGATGTTCTTAAACGACTATGTTGCATTGGAACCAGCGTTATATTACAACCAGTATTTCAATGATGGATTTGCCGGAAATGATCTTGGTGCGAAGATCGGATTTCAGATCTATTTTAACAGATAATGCAACTATAATCAATATTGAAGGGGCGGTGAGCCCCTTTTTTAATTGTCTCCTAGTAAATAGATTAGGGCACCAATTGCTGCAAGGATTGTCACCACAAGCAATGTGATCTTGATCCAGCTCCAAGGTCTTTCGCCCTGTACCTCGCCGGTTCTGGCATTCACTACAAACAGATAAAGCTTGTTGTTATACCTATAAGCACTGACATATACCGGCAAAAGAATATGTTTGAATGTGACCTCCTTGTAATTGGTTGACTTGGTCAGAATTCTCTGAGTATCTCCACCAATATCCCGACAGATCATGTTTCGGATCTGTGGGTCCATAATGTCTTTAGCCACATCAAAACCCTGCTCCAGATCGATCTGATATTTTTCAGATTGATACCCGCTCAAATAAGCTTTGTCAAATGCGGTGAGATTCTCAAGGTCCCATGGTTCCAGTTGATATACGTATTTTTCGGGCAATGATCTGGATCCAACGACCAATACATTGTCAAAGAAATGATCAACTCTTCCAGATGCAGGATACCACCTTGTTTTTTGGACTTGCCTTGTCCTGGTGACAGACTTTCCATTTTCCGTTGTCACATAACTCTCTGTGACATAGTAGTATTCACCACGTTGACCAACATAGGAAGTATCTGTTTGCGTATCATAGGTCCAGTAAGGAAGATAAACTCCCTTGAAATGATCCGTATTCAACGCCGCCTTTTGCAAACTGTCAGGGGCAAACCACAATCCTTTGATCCATTTTTTGAAAGAATCCTTCGCCTCTTTATTGTTTAGTTTAAAGGGTAGAAGAGATCCCGGTTTTAGGATCGATTCGTCAAAGGCCTCTGAGAGGATCAATGGTGTATAACAGTAGGCACAATTCGCCGAAGTAATGTGTGGATCAATAGTAGTTGTAGCTCCACAACTGTTGCATTTTATCAGGTATTCAGTGATATGCTCACTGTTTTTTTCCTTTTGAGCTAAATAGGCATGAAAATCCAGTTCCTCGATCGAAGTGTCCAATTGAGGAATGTCGTTCGTTGTTCCACAATAGTCGCATAGCAATTGTGAAGTTCCCGGACTATATTTCAATTCAGCGCCGCATCCGGTACAACCAAACGACTCTGAATTATTTACCTTTTCTCCCATGATTATTGTCCTGGAATCGGAGGAGGAACACTGCCAAATACACTATTTAGCTCTGCTACCTGACCGCCATTCGTCCAGTTGGCCATTCCTTCTCTCCAAACCAACGAATCTTTGTTGATCTGTCCGCTTGAGGCCATTTGCTTGAGTGTATTCATGTCGTATGGTCCGGCTTGCTGGCCATTGACGACTACAAAGAAGTTTAGTGCTGGCGGTACCGGTGGTGGAGTAGATGAAGCTTGGTTGCCGGAAAATGCCTGACCCATTTGCTGAGCCATTGCGAATCCCATTCCCATTCCCATTCCGGCACCTGCCGTTCCACTTTCGTTCGAAGCTGCTTTCTCGATCGCTTTGGCTGCTTTTAGCTGAGCCAACTTGTTAATGTCGATCTTATTCAGTCGGCTTAGTTCGAAGATCTCCGCCTTGATCTCTTCCGGCATGGAGACGTTTTCGATCAGGAACTTGGTCATTTCCATCCCAAAACCTTCAAATTCCGGATTGATCACATCCTGCAAATATTGAGAGATCTCGTTTGCATTTGAAGCGTAATTCTCGATCGGAAGATTAGATTCTCCTATTGCGTCTGTTACACGAGTAACGACCATACTTCTCAAATGCTCTGCAATTTCTGAAGTAGTGAATTGACCATCTGTTCCGACAATCTCTTTTAGGAATACCGGAGCATCTTTTACTCGGATCACGAAGGTTCCAAATGCGCGTAGTTCAAGCATTCCAAAGCGATCATCATTGATGATAATCGGGTTTTTCGTTCCCCATTTCTGGGCGGTGAAATTTCGTGTATTTACAAAGTAAACTTCAGCTTTGAATGGACTATTGAATCCGTATTTCCAGCCTTTTAGTGTAGAAAGGATGGGTAAATTCTGCGTAGTCAGGGTATACATTCCCGGCACGAAAACATCTGCAATCGTACCTTCGTTGACAAACACTGCTACTTGTCCCTCTCGAACGGTAAGCTTTGCTCCGTTTTTTATTTCATTTTGATATCTGTCAAAACGATAGACAATGACATCGTTGCTGTCATCTGTCCTTCGATGATATCAATAAATTCTCCTTTGATCTTATCAAATAGTCCCATTCAGTAAATTTTAGGACCTGAAGATAAAGACTAAAAGAGAAATTTCAAAGCGGAATTAAATGGTTTCCAGTGCCTGCGAAATATCTGCGATAAGATCAGCGTGATGCTCAACTCCAACCGACAAACGGATCAACTTTTCAGTAATGTGCATTACTTTCTTGTCTTCCATTGGAACATCTGCATGGGTCATCGTTTGAGGATGCTCAGCCAAGCTTTCAGTACCACCAAGGGATACTGCCAGTTTGATCAGCTTCAAAGAGTCAAGGAATTTGAACGCTTCTGCCTCACCGCCCTTGATATCAAATGAGATCATTGCACCGGATGAAGAATATTGGTTTCGATAGATCTCTTTTTCACGTTCATTCCCTTGTGATGGGATCAAACCAAGGTAGTACACCTTTTCAACTTTGGGATGATTTCTCAGGAATTCAGCCACGTGACTTGCATTATGCGCAGCCTGATCCATTCTGATCTTCAACGTTTCCAATGAGCGCATTAACAACCATCCGGTCCATGGTCCGGCCATGTTGCCTAGGAAGGTACGTAATCCTTTTACTCTGGCCATCAGTTCTTTTGAACCAAGACATGCTCCGGCAATAACATCTGAATGTCCGCCAATGTATTTCGTTGCTGAGTAAAGTACCAGGTCAGCACCATGCTTCAACGGATGCTGCCATACTGGGCCCATATAGGTATTGTCAACAGAAAGGATCACCGGTTTTTCGTCCGTAGAAAGTTCTTTCTTAATTTCCGCACACATCTCGATGTCGATCAGCGCGTTCGTTGGATTAGCAGGTGTTTCAATATGGATCATTGTCAATCGATCCACCTTTCCTGTAGCATTGATCTTCGCCATGATCTCTTCTTTTGAATCAGTAGCGTAAAATCCAACGGCTTCAATGTTCAGTTTCTTTAAGAAGTGATTGATAAAGTGGTCTGTACCACCATATACAGGACGACTATACAACAATAGATCGCCTGGCGCCATGAATTCCATCATTGCAGTTGAAATCGCCGACATTCCACTTTCGAATACCGCACAATCTTCGGCTTTATCCCAAAGGCATAAACGATTTTCAAGGATCTCAAGATCCGGATTGTTCAAACGGCTATAGATCAGACCTAATTCTTCCCCGGCGTCTTTTTCACGCAGACCGTAGGCTAGTTCAAAGAAGCGTTTACCTTCCATTGCCGTATTGAAGACAAAAGTGGAGGTTTGGAAGATCGGACACTTGATCGCTCCTTCAGAAAGCGAAGGTTTGTATCCGTAGCTCATCATCAAGCTTTCAGGTTTCATTTGGCTGTAATCCATGGCGTTTATTTTTTACAAACCTAAAGAATAAACTATTATATGTGGAATCCATAGAAAAATAGACTGTATATATAAATAATATAGAAATATGATCTATAAAATGGTTATTTTAGCAGTGGTTATGGAAAAAAATTCTGAAGCAATTGTATTGGATGATCTCGATCGTAAGATTCTAGAGATTCTATCCAAAGATGCCAAGCTGGCTAACAAAGAAATAGCGGAGCGCATTGGACTAACGGTAACTCCCACATTTGAAAGGATCAAGCGTCTGGAAAGAACAGGTGTTATCAAAAGATACATTGCTGAATTGGACCAAAAAGCGTTGGGGAAAAGCTTACTTGTATTGTGCCAGGTTTCCTTGAAGGCCCATAGCATTGATGTGATCAATGGATTTGAAGATTCGATCACCCATCTGGATGAGGTCTCGCATTGTTACCATATTGCTGGAGACTATGACTATTTATTGTCAATCCGAGTAAAGGACATGGAAGAGTATCAGCTCTTTTTGAAAACCAAACTGGCCACCATCGCCAATATTGTCAACGTGCAAAGCTCTTTTGTGATGAGTACGTTGAAGTGAGAGGTTAGTTCTTCAACACCTTGATCTCCGTTCTTCGGTTATTCGCATGAGCCGCCTTTTTCTCAGCTTCAGTCGACATTTTTGCGATTACGGCATCTGAAATGATCGGCCTTTCTTCACCATACCCTTTGTATTCAAATCGCTTTGCAGAAATTCCTTTGGCAACAAGATAATCTACTACCGCCTTGGCTCTGTTTTGAGAAAGTTGCTGATTATGTTCGGCTGAACCCTGTGTATCAGTGTGTCCTGAAAGCTCGATCTCCAGTTTCGGATTATCGATCATTAATTGGTACAAACGGTCAAGCTCGGCAGTGGACTCAGACTTGAGGGAATACTTGTCCAGATCAAAGAAAATGTTTCGTAAAACGATCTGGGTCCCTGTTTCTAGTTTTTTAAGGTCAATATCACGAACCACTTCGTAGTATCCCTCCACTTCCGCAATGTCAACGTTTTCAGAATGGAAAAGATAACCCTCTGCAGAAACGGCAATTCCATAGTTTTTCCCACCAGGAAGAGGGATCAAGTACTTACCGCTGGCGCTGTTCGAATTGAATTCGCCAATTACGGTATTCAAGGTATTATCCGTAATGATGATCTTTGCTTCTAACGGAGTTTTGGTTTTAAAATCACGGATCACTCCTTTGAGAACGGTCAGATTAGGTTGTTCAGTTTTCTTTTCCGTTTGTTTGGGAATAAAGTGGATCGAATATATGTTCTTCACCTGATCACCTCTGCTGGATGCATAATACCCCATTGAACCATCGGCTGTAAGCACAAAAAACAGATCATCACCAGTGGTGTTAATGGGCTCACCAAGTCCTACAGGCTGAGACCATTTCCCATTATCATAAACCGACTTGAACACGTCGTATCCACCTGTGGAATTATGGCCTTTTGAGCTGAAGAAAAGTGTTTTGCCATCCGGGTGAATAAAGACGCTTTCTTCATCCGTTTTAGTGTTGATCACATTTCCCAGGTTTTCAGCAGCACTCCACTCGCCATTAGTACCTTTGGTACTTTTCCAGATGTCTCTTCCACCTTGTCCACCTTTTCGTTCACTCACAAAATAGATGGTTCTACCATCGGGAGCAATGCTCGCTGAGGATTCATGGGCATCAGAATTAATGGCCTTCGGCATTGGCACTGGTTCTGACCAGGTCTCTCCTTTTAGAAAAGATTCGTAAATATCTCCATTCCCATATCGGTCATCTCTGTAAATAAGTAATCGTTGACCATCGTTAGAAATGGCAATGTTTGAATTGTACCGCACCGGATTATTGATCGTCTCAGGAAGTGCAACTGATTCATTCCATTCTTTGCTGTCATCATTCATGTCCGAGCGATAAACATTCTCTCTGGACTCGTTGTTTCTTTTTTTCTCTTTCATCGTTAGGGGTCTTCTCGACGTGTAGAAGAGAGTACCACCATCTGCAGTAACGACGGGAGCATAGTCATTGAACTCGCTGTTCACCTTTATTCCCAATTTCTGGATCTCGATGCGCACGCTGTCATTATCTTTAATGATCAGCTCTTGAGCAAAGAAATACCCATTGCACCCGATGAAAGTGCAGCACAAAAGAATGTTTTTCATGATCAGATCCTTGATTTAAATCCGCCTTTGCTTTCGAGCATGTTGAAACGAAGGAACAATTCGAAACCTCCGCGGGCACGAGAAACCTCAGTCAGACTTGAGATATTGATATCGTATGCAAATCCTGCGGTAAACTGATCGTATTCAAACATAAATTTACCGATCATCGCATCTCCCCATCTGCTGAAAAGTCCAAGGTACATGGCCATAGGCTTGGTGAAGCCTGTCACTTTCGATCCTTCAGAGAGAAGATATTTGTAATTCATCCCAAAGAAGATCTCTTGAGCCTTACCTTGTCTGTTGTAATAAATACCAGGCAAGATCGAACCTTTCGTATTTTGAATACCAATGTTCGCATTCACAAATGTTGAATAACGGATATACAATTTTTCAGTTCCATTGTCCAGATAAGAATAGTTCGGTCTGTTCACATGGTAAGCAGCGAATCCCCAGTTGAATTGTTTGCCAGCATTCTGAGTCATGTATCCTTGTCCGTCTTTATAAGTATAAACGATTCCTGCTCCTGCATCCAAGAAATTGAAGCTCGGAGAGTTGAAGGTCTCACCACTTGCAAGCCCAGCATTGTATGAAAGGGTAGAATAGTCATATTGGCTTCCCCACTTTGCACCATCAGGAGAAATAGATCTTTGACCGAAACCAGTGTAGATACCTAATCCCAATGTTGAGGTTTGATCCAGGATCAAGTGATAGGCAAGATTCAGGTTGACATTATTCGTGTTCACTTTTAATTCACCAGCCTGATCATTGAAGAAGTTGATTCCTCCTGCAATGATTCCTTTTTTACTCCTTTTGTTTTCATTGAATCGCGCATCAAAGGATGCTGCAATTGTCTGATAAGGAACAGCAACGGAGTTCCACTGGCTTCGATAGTTTACGATTCCCTGCATTGGGGAATTCGCTCCGGCAAGGCCCGGATTCAAAGTCATAGGAGAAAACTCCAAATGAGAAAAGTGTACATCCTGTGCATTAGCCGAAATGGCTGTCACTGTTCCCAAAGCGATCAAGATATTTTTAACTGTATTTTTCATGGTTATTTCGGCTTATTATCTTACTAAAGTAACATTTCCTGATTCATCAATCTCATTTCCATCGATCGTTAACACATACAATGTGTACACGAAGATGCCTGTATTCATGTCTTTTCCTTTGTATTGTCCGTTCCATTCCTCTGAAATTGAGGTCGTTTCAAATACAAGTTCACCCCATCGGTCAAAGACACGGAATACGAGTTGCTCAACGCAAGCAGGATTACCAAATACCTTAAGGGTATTGTTTGCAGCAGGCCCTGTTCCGTTCGGAGAGAAGGTGTTCGGAACGTAAATGTCTCCACAAGCGATCTTTAATTCAACTACTGCGGTATCAGCTCCTGTACATCCATTATCATCGGTTGCACTCAGATAGTATATGGTTGTAGTTGTTGGACTCGCTATTGGGTTAGGACAATTCGAACAACTTAATGTAGAACTTGGTGTCCAGCTGTAATTTGTTCCACCTGTCGCAGTCAACTGAACAGAAGTGCCTGGGTCGATCAATGAATAATCCGGATCGATCGCGACAGGTAAAGAACCTGTAGTAGTGATCGTGAAATTCGAAGTTGCTGAACATCCGTTGCCATCCGTTACAATAACGCCGTATGAACCAGCAGAAACGTTCGTTATAGAGGATGTTGTTTCACCATTCGGAGTCCAAGTATATGAGTAGTTTCCATCTCCTCCGAAAGCGGCTGTGGTAATTGATCCACCTGATTGAGAAGCACAATCAACGTTGGATGATGTTCCATTCACGGCTACAGAATTTGGTTCATTGATCGTAATTGTTTCAGAGGAACTACAACCGGTATTATCAGTTACATCAACTGTGTAAGATCCAGCTGCTAATGAAGTTAAAATAGCACCAGAACCTGCATTTGGTGTCCAAGCATAGGTATAAGGTGAAGCTCCGCCACTCACTGAGATCTCAAGGGCTCCATCTGACAAGCCATTACAGCTTACATCTGTCGTACTGACCACAGTAATGATCGGTGCACCCGTAACTGGATCAACTAACACCTGTGAAGTAGAAGGAGTTAAACAACCTGTATTGTCATCTTGAACAGTGATGGTGTATGATCCAGGAGCCACTCCTGTGAAAGTTGTAGATGACTGGAAGTTCGTTCCATCAATACTATAAGAGTATGAACCAATTGGAGCTGTCACTTCAATTGTTCCGGTTGGTAAAGCACATGTCGGTTGAACTGTTGTTCCGGCTGTTGGAGCAGTTGGTCCGGCAGGTAGTGAATTGATCACAGCAGAAGTTGAAGTAACAGAAGTGCATCCTGAAGCGTTAGTCACTGTAAATGTATAAGAAGCACCCGGAGCCAATCCAGTTACTGAACCTATTGTTCCTATTCCCGTTGCTGAACCTGAAGGTGAGCCTGTTATTGTCCAGGTGCCCGAAGCCGGAAGTCCACCAAGATCAACAGTTCCAGTTGTAGTGGTACATGTTGGTTGCGTAATCGTTCCCACAATAGGAGAAGTTGGTACAGTAGGAGCGGCATTGATCGTTCCTGTTGCCGTTGAAGCGGAAGATGTACAACCCGAAGTATTATCTGTTACGGTGTACGTGTACGAAGATCCTGGAGCTAAACTGGATATTGTCGTAGTTGTTCCAGTACCAGAAGAAGAACCTGAAGGAGCACCAGTGATGGTCCAAGAACCAGCAGGCAATCCACTAAGATCAACTGACCCTGTAGGCGTTGTACAATCCGGTTGAGTTACTGTTCCTACAACTGGAGCAGATGGAGTTGTTGGTTGCGCATTCAGTACACCTGATGTTGATGCAGAAGAAGTACAACCAAGATCGTTGGTTACCGTGAATGTATAAGATGTTTCGGCAGCAAGTCCTGAAATCGTTGTTGTTGT